>JAILCB010000199.1 GCA_024680595.1 Lachnospiraceae bacterium
GGAGAAGTGGACGTGGCTGATGTCGCAGAGGAATTTGTGACGGAAGCCGTTGTGGAGGCAGCGGGGTCGGAGACAGCGGTGGAAACTGCAGGTGCTGCAGAGGCAGTAGTGCTGACCGATACTCCCAGCACTGGCGGGGATCCGATTTCATGGAACTCTATTTATAATGAAGATGTAATAGCACCCTTCTTCCAGTATGAGATTACCGGAACAACAAGTGACCACGTAGCCAACGGCAAGAAATACGATGTATCAGCTAATGGCGGTGTGAATGGTATGTGGCGTATTCTTTTTGGTAATTATATAATATACGAAGATAATTCTGAGGGATGCGAACTTGATGATTCTGTTTCCAGCTGTGTATTTATGGTTCCCCAGAAGGGTAAGAGCGCCACAGATGACGGACTCAGACTGATTGTACTTAACAAGGTATGTGATAATTATGAACGAGAAGGGACACTCTATAGTTCTACCCATCCACTTACAAAAGATGGTATTCCATATGTTCTCTTTGATGGCAGAAAGGTAGGCACAAAGGAAAGCGCAAAGGAAAGGGATGCCATTAAACTGCAGGCTGCCCTGGTTAAATACGATGCCACAACCGGAAAGACTGAGCTAATCGCTAATTCCGGCTCCATGAATGCAACGGGTGCAAAGGCAAAGCCTATGCTGGTTCTTTCCGCCAAGGCAAAGAATAATATTAATGCAACGATTTCAAATAATTTCCTTAAGGATAAGGATGGAAATGATTCTTTTGCCTATATTATATCCGAGAACAAGAATATCAAGAAGGAGACGGATCACCCTTATTTCACCATTAATGTCAAGGTGAATGATGACAAGTCCAAGACTCTGAAGGATTACAAGAGCCGGATTAATAAGGCTGTGGCTCCGGACGGAACCACTCTAATAAAGAAGTTCCAGTTCCCGTTTGAGATTAGAAGGAATTACTTTGCTGAATTAACTATGGAAGCGGATGCGGTTTCTGATAATATAGCTGAGGATGCAAAGAGTCAGTATCACGGTACAGACTATACTCATTGGGGAGACTTGCTAGGTGGAGAGGCTAGTACTACTCTTCAGCTGGCAAAGGATAATACTCCTGTGAAGATTAAGGGCACAGACGGAGATATTAAGATTGTGAATGAGGGAGGCCCCATTTACAAGGTTAATAAGAAAACCGGAGTGGCTGTGGATACTGGAAAAGACTGGGTTTACAGGATGAATAAGGCCGGCAAGACCGGGGATAGCAATCTCAAGAAGGGCGACTATACCACAAAGGTTATTACGGATCCTTCCGGCAGCTCTGACGGCATTTTGATTGTGTCACCTTGTGGAAACTTTGAAGGCTCCTCTGCGGCTTTCCGTACTGCCAAATATAAGAATGATAAGGGTGTAGAGGTGTTGGAGACCAGAATGGGTGTCTACAATGCTGACAATTTCTATTTCGTATATAGTGCAGACTGAGAAGGAAACCCATGTCCCCGGAAATGATAGGGGCAGGACAAAAGGCAACTAGCTAGCTTATTAGTTAGCTTTCTACCAATAGTGTGCAGGAAATTGGGAATCTGGGCTGAAAAGGTCCTGGTTCCCTTTTTCCGTTCTACGGAGAGCCTGTGGGAATGCGTGGAATACAATAAAAGGGGTCGATCAGGAAAGCAGAGGATGGGCTTTGGTGTTTCCCGGCAAGCAGTTGCATTTTCACCTAAAACCGGGGCTAATTTCTATCGACAGCCAGTCTTCGGAAAAAATTTGATTGTAGTCTCAAGATAATAAAGGTATAATGAATGTTATTGTTTGAGGTAGAGCAAAGGGTGAAATATGGATGATAATTACCCTCGATGATAATCTGTGATGACAGTCTGCGATGAAAATCCGCTTTGATAATCTGTGATGACAGTCCGCGATGATAATCTGTGATGACAGTCCGCGATGACAGTCCGTGATGAAGGTTCGTGATGAAGGTCACTGATGACAGTCCGTGATGAAGGTTCGTGATGAAGGTCACTGATGAAAGTCCGTGATGACAGTCTGTGATGAAGGTCTATGATGGTGGATAGATTTCTTTATGTATCCGGGAGCCTACCCTCTTTGATTACAAGTGTTTTTCGGCTAGACAGAAAGGAAGGGATGAGATGAGAAAACGCAGCAGGAGGCTTTTGTCCATGATTCTTGCTTCGGCTATAGCATTATCCATGAATGGGGCAGTTCTTGCATCAGAGGAGGCAGCTGTGGATGGATCCGACGGTCTGCAGGCGGCAGAGACTTGCGCTGATGCGGGAGGGCAGGCGTCACTTTCCTCTACAGAGCAAGGAGTGGCGGCAATATTAGGCAGTGCCAGCTCGGCAGGCGATCCCATATCCTGGAATTCCATTCAGAATAAGGAATGGGTGGCACCTCTATTCCAGTACCACATAGACGGAAGCACCAGCGAACACCTGGCAAATGGAAAATCCTATGAGGTATCCGCCAATGGCGGGAAAGATGGTACCAGTGGGGTTCTGCTGGGAAAATTTGATGAGGAAGGAAAGCCGACTTTTGGGAATGGTGTATCCAGTAATGTTTTCAAGGTTCCCCAGAAAAAGGGGGTGGATGACGGAAGCCGATTAATCGTTATCTACCGCCTATTTGACGGCAATGATGATGAATATTCCTACCTTCCTTTCTCGGCGGACGGCCGTCCCTATGTTTACTTTGACGGGCGTAGGGTTGGCACAAAGGAGAGCGCAAAGGAAAGGAATTCTATTGAAGTGGCGGCCGCCTTGGTGAAATATGACTCCAAAACAGGGGAGGTGACCCTGATAGCCAATTCCGGTTCCATGAATGCTGCCGGGGCAAAGGCCAAGCCTATGCTAGAAGTTACGGCCAAGCCCAATACAAAGACCAATCTGTATGCAACAGTATCATTCAATTTCAGAACTGATAAAAAGACAGGGAAGGATTATTTCGTTAATATTGTTTCCCAGAATAAATTTTTCAAAGAGGGTAGGTCCACCCCATATTTTACAGTTAAGATTAAGGTGAACGATGACAAGAATAAAACACTAAAAGCCTATAAGAGCCGGCTTAAATGGGCCAAGGATACAAAAACAAACCTTCGTATAGGAAAGTTTCCCTTCCGGTTTGAAATTAAGAGGGCCATCTTTGCCGATATTTACACGGATGTGGACGACATTTCCCGGAATATTGCAAAGGATGCCGGACTAGATCACAGTGGGGGTTATAGACATGGTGATGATTATTATTTCCCGGATGGTGATTACTGGGGCTGGAATCAAGTGGTAGCTGTAAATGAGAATACTCATGTAAAGATTAAGAATCAGGATGGTGACATCAAGGTAGTGAGCAATAGGCGGATTGTACAGGAATATAACAAAAATCTGGGGAAGTATGTGAATACCGGCAAAATCTGGAGTTATAAGATGAAAAAGGCCGGAAAGACCGGCTCAAGTAAAATTAAAAAAGGCGACTACACAACCTCTGTCATTACCGATCCGTCAGGCTCTTCGGAGGGTATCCTGATTTTGACTCCCTGTGGAAATTTTGAGGGGTATTCCGTCACTTTCCGGACCGTAACCTATGAGAATGAGAAGGGCGAAGAGGTGAAGGAGACCAGGGGCGGAATCTATGTGAACGATAAGTGCTATTTTGTACTTAGCGAGGACTGATTATAAAAGCATACAATGAACCAGTTTAAAACCTTCTGTATCTTTAATGGTACTTAATATAGAGTAGTGTTGGTTCATGGGGGACGGAGCGGAGAGCCTTTAATTGGAAGGAGATAAGGGTAATTTCAAAAGTCACCGCCTGTTTAACTCGAGATCTACTGTAGCCGATTGGCTGGAAAGGAAGGAGAAAATGAGAAAGCGCAGTAGGAAACTATTGTCCCTGTTTGTGGCAGCATCCATGGTTTTTTCTATGAATGCCCTGACCTTTGCCGCAGAGCAAGAGGGACAAATGGTGGAGATTGGCACCGAAAATTTGGAGGAGGCAGATTTTTCCCTGGAGGAATTGGGGACGGAGATTACAGGCTCTGCTGCTTCGGCTAAGGCAGAAGGCTCAGAGGCGGTTACAGATGCTGCAGCTGCGGCGGAGGCGGTAATCCTTACGGATACGCCCAGCACGGCCGGGGATCCTATATCCTGGAATTCCGTCTTTAACGGGGATGTCATGGCACCTCTGTTTCAGTATCATATAAACGGAAGCACCAGTGATCATGTGGCTAACGGACAGAAGTATGAAGTATCCGCCAACGGTGGTGCAAATGGAAAACGGAATGTCCTTTTTGGTTATTATGATGAGGATGGCAGGCCCTGCTTTAATGAATCCGTTTCCAGTAATGTATTTACGGTTCCCCAAAAGGGCAAGAACGCC
>JAILCB010000032.1 GCA_024680595.1 Lachnospiraceae bacterium
TGATGTCCGGCAGCCTCCACAGGTCTGGGACTGGCTGTATACGCTGGATTTCCAGATTGCCTCTCAGGCTCTGAAATATCCATATTCTCAGCAATTGGCCTAGTGGGCTGGGAATATCCAGTCTGACCGCCACTCTCCCGGCCATTAATCACCTGGGAAGGATTATCTCCTGCCCGGCCGTAAGCTTCCTGGGAAGGACTGTCTCCTGCCCGGCCGTTAGGTCTCTGGGAAGGACTGTCTCCTGCCCGATCGTAGGTTCCCTGGGAAGGACTGTCTCCTGCCCGATCGTAGGTTCCCTGGGAAGATCTGTCTCCTGCCCGGTCGTTGGGTCCCTGGGAAGATCTGTTTCCCGCCCGATCGTAGGTTCCCTGGGAAGATCTGTCTCCTGCCCGATCGTAGGTTCCCTGGGAAGATCTGTTTCCTGCCCGGTCGTTGGCTTCCTGGGAAGGACTGTTTCCTGCCCGGCCGTTAAGTCCCTGGGAAGAACTGTTTCCTGCCCGATCGTAGGTTCCCTGGGAAGATCTGTTTCCTGTCCGATCATAGGTTCCCTGGGAAGACCCGTTATCCGTAAGAGCCGGATTATATTGCTCAGCCGTCGTTGGGGAATAAGCCCCATTCTGGGAAGCATTCGAATTAGGCATCTGAGGCAGTGGGGCTATGGGAGCGGCAGAGCCGTTATTTCCCTGGTTAGCCTGTCTGCTCCTCCTGCTTTCCTCAGAAATAAGCCGGCTGGTGAAATCCACGATTTTGTCGCCAAAATCTATATCATCCAAGAAGATTTCATGCATATCGGACTTTTCCGAAATCGGAATAACTCCTTCTGCAATGCCAAAAGAAAAGCCCCCTTTTTCCTCCTCACTGGCAGGGGCCGCCTCTTCCTCATAGACATCCGGGGC
Organism: Lachnospiraceae bacterium; assembly: GCA_024680595.1. Taxonomy (GTDB): domain Bacteria; phylum Bacillota; class Clostridia; order Lachnospirales; family Lachnospiraceae; genus NK4A144. Next base: position 897 of record JAILCB010000032.1, read on the forward strand.
ATAGACCGGCATAGGGCCGGAATAACGGCCTGCAGCTTCATTCTCCTGGCCATTTTCATCAAAATCAGAGCCCCCCTCAGAGGAGTTTCCGGATGCAAATAAGCCCAGGACATTGGCCACATCCTCGGTAGCATTCTCTGCGGTGGGATCTATTTCCGGTCTTTGATAATCAGCCACATCCTTTGGAACATCTAATTCTCTCTCCAGGGGAGAAGGCTTTTCTTCCCGGTACCAGTCGTCTTCATAGGCATAGTCAGAATGATTGGAATTTCCTGACTCTGAGCCCTTATAAACCCTTCCGCCACTAAAGCCATCCGGGGCGTGATTAGAAGAGCCATTAGGGGTGCCGTGGGCCCTTGCATCAAAGTCCGGGGCATCGAAATCCCCGCCATCATAATCCTCTCCATCATAATCCTCTTCAGGATTTTGCTTCAAGGTCTCCGGTTTAGGCGTAGATGGTGCAGTATCAGTCACATCCTCCTCATCCAGATAATCCTCCACATCAGTCGTTTTGGACAAATCAGGTTTAACCCGGTTCTCCTTATTCATTGCAAAGGGAGAATAGGCAAAGCTCTGTCCTTCATTAGAGTTTTCCAATCCGGAATCCGGCTGCACCGGGCTTTCAGGAACAGGGGCCATAGGATTAAAAATGCCCTCTGAAGAAGCTTCTTTATTGCCGCCCACCTTTAGGTTGAGGTAAGAAAGCTCATGCCGGGCCCTCTCCTCCCTGGCCTGGCGAAGCCTTTCCTCACGGGCAGCCTCTCGTCGCAAAGCCTTTTCCTCACGGGCGGTTTTTCGTCTCAAATTCCTCTCCTCTCGTAGCACTTCCTGATCCTTCTTCCATTCTTCCCGGCTGTTTGCCGCATGTTCCGCAAACTCCCTACCCTTTTTCTTCACAAAATCCACAAAGGAACGGCCTGTCAGTACCACAATACAAATAATCGATAGCACAATCATAAGGGCTACCGTACCGGCAGTCCCTATGCCGGACGAAAGCAGCTCAAAAAGGCCGCCGGAAAACAGACCGCCGCCCTTCCTGGTATCCATGCCAAAACTATAGACCGACGAATAACTGCTTTCCTTGTATTCCCCGGTGGCAAAAAGCTGCAAAAACATCCCTAGCAGAAAAAATAAAGCCACCACAGAAAATAATTTCAAAAGCGCCTTCTTGTTCGTTCGATTCACAAAGAAAAAACAAGAACCAAAAAATAACAGAAATGGCCATAGATACTCCATGGCCCCAAACAGTCCGAAGAAAAAGGAATTTACCACATCCCCGAAAACAGACGTCAATCCGAAATTTCCGAGTATAAGTACCAGAGAAAAAGCCAGCAGCAAAAGTATTGTAATCTCCAGCTTCAGCTCTGAGGGTACTTCTGTGTCTTTTTTCCGTTTAGTTGCAGTAGTATTCTTTTTTGCCCGTCCTGCTGTAGAACGGGTGGTGCCGCGTTTAGCGCTTTGTTTACCTGTTGCCATATATTACCCTTGCTTATTTCACGAAAAAGCTGGCTACGACCGCAACCAAACCTATTACCGCACAATAAATAGAGAAATAGATGTATCTCCTTTTCTTTACCACAAGCATAGTAAGTTTTAGGGCCAAATATCCTACAACAGCGGCTACAAGCATGCCTACCAGATAGGAAATCTCGAAAGAAACCCCTGCCTCCACCGCATCGCCGATTTCCAGAACACAGGCTCCCAATACAGCGGGAATAGACATGATAAAGGAATACTTAATTGCGAATTTCTTGCCAAAACCACAGAGAAGGGCGGATGTAATGGTAGTTCCCGAGCGGGAAATGCCGGGAAGGGTTGCAAAGCCCTGCCCCACGCCAATGGCTGCCGCATGCAGATAGCTGGCTTCCTTGGGAGTGGCATTGCCTGCCGTTATGGTCTGGGCAATGAATAGCATTGCCGCATTAATTAAGAGGAAAATACCCGGCATAATAAGGGTAGCGCCTGCCGCCTTCACCGTATCTTTTATAAGGATTGCGATAATTCCCGTAGGAATGGTGGAAATTATTATCATAATTACAAACTTCCGGTATCCCGTACGGATAATCCTTTTTCTGGGCTGCTTCTTGATGAGACAGACCAGATTTATGAAAAACTCTCCGATCATGCGGAAAGCCTCCACTATCATTTTCCCTATGTCCTTATAGAATACGGCAAATATGGAAATCAATGTCCCTAAATGAAGCAGAATGTCAAATAGGAACATTTCATCCACTCCCTCACCGATGTGAAAGAGGTTCTGGAAGATAGCCAGGTGCCCTGAAGAAGAAACCGGCAGAAATTCAGTTAATCCCTGTAATAGTCCTAATAATATAGCTTCTAGGATGCTCACGAATGTAAACCCTCCCTAAATCACCGTTAATGTTTACGGATTCTATTATTCGGCATTAATATAGCCTACTAGTCCATTGGCACGAATGATCTTTTGCATGAATTCCGGGAAGGGCTGTGCCTGAAAGGTCTTTCCCGTCGTCAAGTCTTTGATTTCCCCCGTGTCAAAATCCACGGAAACCTGGTCGCCTGCATTAATGTGCTCCGCCGCATCCGGGCATTCCAATATAGGCAGACCGATATTGATGGCATTGCGGAAGAAGATCCGGGCAAAGGTGTCTGCAATAACGCAGCCTACACCGGACTCCTTGATTACCATGGGGGCATGCTCTCTGGAGGAACCGCAGCCAAAGTTTCTCCTGGCCACCATAATATCCCCCTTCTGCACCTGCTTTACGAAGTCCTTGTCAATATCCTCCATGGCGTGCTCCGAGAGCTCTTTCTTGTCCTGAATATTGAGGTATCTGGCGGGAATAATCACATCTGTATCCACATTATCGCCATATTTAAAAACCCGTCCTGTGACATTCATATAGGCCACTCCTTTCTCATCTGAAAAGCTGTAATAGCTGAATTTGCAGTCTTTGGTGAAGTCATCCGGAAGCCCTCCGGCAGTTCCTAGTGAAACGCCTTCCGAAAGTCCTTTTTGAAGCCCTTTACAGGCCTTCCGGATCGGTAATGTAACCCGCTACCGCCGATGCCGCCGCCACTGCAGGACTGGCCAGATAAACCTCACTGTCCACGTGGCCCATGCGTCCCACAAAATTACGGTTAGTAGTAGAGATACATCTCTCCCCGGCCGCCAGAATTCCCATATAGCCTCCCAGGCAGGGCCCGCAGGTAGGTGTAGAAACAGCCGCACCAGCCTCAATAAAGTCCTTAATAAGACCTTCCTCCAGGGCCTTCAGATAGATTTTCTGAGTAGCGGGGATCACGATACAGCGCACATTGTCCGCAATCTTCTTTCCCCGGATAATCTCAGCCGCGGCCCTCAAATCAGAAATTCTGCCGTTGGTGCAGGAACCGATAACAGCCTGATTCACAGGAATCTTCTCTCCAATCTCAGGAATGGTCTTGGTATTAGAGGGCAGATGGGGGAAGGACACCGTGCTCTTCAATTGAGACAGGTCAATAGTAATCTCCTCATCATAAACTGCATCCGGGTCCGCTTCATAGACAGTATAGGGACGGCTTCCGTGCTCCTTCATATAGGTGACAGCGGCCTCATCAACGGGGAAAATCCCGTTCTTGCCCCCGGCCTCAATAGCCATATTGGCAATAGTAAAGCGGTCATCCATGGACAGATATTGAATACCCTCGCCTACAAACTCCATAGACTTGTAGAGAGCGCCGTCCACACCGATTTTTCCGATAATGTGGAGAATCACGTCCTTGCCTGAAATCCATTTGCCGGGCTTTCCAATCAGATTAAAGCGAATAGCGGAGGGAACCTTGAACCAGGCCTTTCCGGTAGCCATTCCGGCCGCCATATCCGTAGAGCCAACTCCTGTAGAGAAGGCACCCAATGCGCCATAGGTACAGGTATGGGAATCCGCCCCGATAATACAGTCCCCGGCCACAGTCAGCCCGCTCTCGGGCAAAAGGGCATGCTCAATTCCCATCTTTCCCACGTCGAAATAGTTGGTAATCTCATGCTTAACCGCAAACTCCCTGCAGAGCTTGCAGTTCTCGGCGGACTTAATGTCTTTATTTGGGATGAAGTGGTCCATGACAAGGGCAATTTTGTCCCGGTCAAAAACACTCTTCTTGTCAATTCCCCCCATGACATTGATGGCAACCGGAGTCGTGATGTCATTACCCAGTACCAGATCCAAAGAAGCTTCTATGAGCTGTCCCGCCTCTACCGATTCCAGGCCGGCATGTGCGGCGAGAATCTTCTGTGTCATCGTCATTCCCATATTGATTTCTCCTGTCATCAAAGGGGCGGAGCACCGACTCCGGCGTTCCGCCCAGCAATCACTCAGATATAATTTTCATAATTATCTGAAACAAAAAGCTACATCATTAGTTATTAATGAGCTTGTCCTCATCGCTCCAGCTGTAGAGCTTGCGGATTTCCTTTCCATACTTCTCGGAAAGGTGGGACTTGGCCTTGTCGCGAAGGGCCTGGAAGTGTACCTGGCCGCCGGCATCGGACATATCCAGCAGGAAATTCTTGGCAAAGGAGCCGTCCTGAATGTCCGCAAGGATCTTTCTCATAGTATTCTTGGTCTCCTCAGTAATGATCTTGGGACCTGTAATATAGTCGCCGTACTCAGCGGTATTGGAAATGGAATAACGCATGCCCTCGAATCCGGACTGATAAATCAGGTCAACAATGAGCTTCATCTCATGAATGCACTCAAAGTAGGCATTTCTGGGATCATAGCCTGCCTCTACCAGAACATCAAATCCTGCCTGCATCAGAGCGCAGACACCGCCGCAGAGAACTGCCTGCTCACCAAAGAGGTCGGTCTCCGTCTCGGTCTTGAAGGTG
>JAILCB010000215.1 GCA_024680595.1 Lachnospiraceae bacterium
TGTCTGTTTTGCGTACTCAAAAAATGCTTACCCCTGCCTAAAAACAATGCATAAATGCGGTATAATTAGCATGAACTACTTGTGACGGTTTCCGTATAACACAATAATTATCTAAACTAAACGGCATTGGAACCGTCCCCAGTGCCCCTCAATAAACATACGGCATCTAATAACTATCATTTTATCTTTTTTTTCGGTTTTATCAATTTATCTCATTTTCATTCAGGTTGCATACAGTTTAGATTCATCAGACGATAGAGAAAAAAAGTCTTTTGTCATTTGTGACTAAAACGGAAGGAATAAATCGTCTTCTTATTGTAACCAATGAAGAAGAATGTACAATTACAAGGGATGATCTAACAATTGAATTGATACCTGTTTATAAATTTATAATGGGAACATCTATCTGAAAAACAGTAGCAGATAGCGGGAAAACAGTGGGAATTAATATTTCTCCGGCAACTACTCTTTAAATAATTTAAGCAAAATCCTCTGCGAATAACGACGTCCTTTTTTTGATATCAGACGATTCAGTATTCCGGCTGACTTATTTTCTGACGATATTTTTGTTTTATACGAATACCTTTTGCAGAGCTCAAAATTGCAACCCCTGGTGAACTTCTCCATTGCCTCGGCATCATCATCACTTACAGCCGGAAAACAGGCAGTGTCAGGCACCAGCAGAGCTATTGAATTAAGATCAATATTCAGGGCATATTCAAATATCTCATTAAGAAGCTCAGATGCGGTACCCAATGTCCTGCAATCCGGAAGTGTATAGAGCCACAACACCTCTATGCCACGGGGATTGACCCAAAAAATTGCAAAACCGAGAAACTCCCCGACACAAACCTTACGCCGGCGGATAACTATATCATTATCCTCATTGTCCTCGTCCTCTGTTGTATCTTCTCCGACCTCCTCATCCGGGGAGGTAGTCAGAAATTCCTCCTCATCATCTGCAAACGCACCAAAAACCAGGATTTCCGTTGCCTCCATAAGCCCCTGTACTCCCTCCGGGATATAATCCTTTATAAGTTCCATATCCCCCGGGGCGTTCATCTCTCTTATCTTCATGTCTGTTTCTCCATATTAGACCTTCTATTCTTTGGGACACGCCTCTGCATTTGCCATGTATTTCGCCGGTTTTTCTCCGTAGACAGAACATGCAATAGCTCCCTGATTAAAGGGACATTCCACACACTGAGGCTCAAATACCGTTTCTATCCCTTCAAGAGAAGGCCACATATCGGATATTTCAACGTTTTCAGTTTCTTTTTTGCCTTTCATAAATACTTCCCTTCATATTTACAGTTTATTATCTTGCAACCTGCCCTTTTGTCAAGTCAGATTTTCTCTACTTAGTATCAAGCAGGAACCAGTCCTCTGCCTGACTACGTATATTCTTAAGGATGTCTGCCGTAGCCGGATCCTTAAGGAGCTGCTTGGGTGTCAGCTTAGACCAGTCATAGGGCTTTGATGCATCCTTATCATTCTTCCATATATTCCCGGCAAGATAATTACATACCTCCTTGTGTACATCATCCCAAGTGAACATATGCTGATCATCTCCGCCGCCCTCAACATATTCCTCATGAAGCGCTCTTACAATCTTGGTGAAAGCGGTGAAGGGATCGTCCCCTTTCTCACCCGTTACATGTGTCAGCTTGTTGGTGCTGTGAATATATATACCGCCATGGCCGGGATCCGGTATCAAATCAGTTCTTTCTTCCTTAATGCCCTTTTCCTTATTCTCCAGCTCAAGCGCCTCGGGCATGCTCATATCAAACTCCTGGATATTTTTGCAGACAAAGTCAAAACAATTGCCTTGAATTGCCTGGTAAAATTTCCGCATTGCCTCTCTTGTCCCCAGCTTTTTGGCATAATTATACTGACGTAGCAGCTGCGGAAATACATTTTCCATTACAAGATGCTCATACTTTGCACCGTTTTCGGCGTCGTGGATGAAAAACCGGGACAGATATGCCACCGTATTCTTACCCGTCTGGTATCTGGTATTGATCTCATATATCTTTCTCTTTCTTTCGACGGATTTAAGACCGGTTACTTCATTATCAATATCAGCCTTCTGTTTTTCACCATCACTCATAAGGTCCCGGGAGATATAAGGCCTAAAAGCTGCCATTTTCATAAACTGATCCAGGAAAAAGCTTGTGCTCTCGTAGGTAGTCATTTGTTTGATAATTTTTCCCCAATTTGTCTTCTTTCCGTTTTTATCTACGGCAAATTTGGAGTATCTCTTATCAACCCTGGGTTTTTCCATATTAAGGATGGGACTGCCTCCCAATTCATCCTTGAATGCATATACCCCCTCAAGCATCTCCTTCACCTTAGATGCTGTCTCATCCTCTCTTATCAATCTGTCCTCCATCTCGGCAAGCATGTCATTTCTGGAATAGACTCCCTCCTCTCCTGAGACGATATGCCCGTTCATAACCTCAAGGATCTCTTCTACAGTGACCTTTTCCTTATCCACCTTTTCTTTATTCTCAGGGTCTATTCCGCGGGACTTCATAACGGTCTTCAGAGAGGCCTCATATATTTCCTTTCTTCTGTCATAGAAATGAATCGTATCCCTGAGCTGGCCTAAAATGAGTTGACGTCCCGCTTCCTCACGGGTCATTGTCTTCCAGTAATCCTTCTTATCCGATAACTTTTTGATGATATCCATCCTCTTCTCGGCGTATCTCAGTTTTATTGCTGCCACCTCAAAGTCGACCCTGTCTTCGGAGGCACCCTTGTATTTCTCCTTGATGGCCTCGATCTCCTTATCCTGTGCAAGCACCAGATCCTTTAACTGCGCATCCATGGTGATCCGGCCCTGAACTTCGATCTTGGCATTTAAATTTTTGATCTCCTTCTGTGACCCTTTTTCCTCTACCAGCTTTTCCAGCTTTTTCAGGTTTTCCTCCCGGCCCTGTTCAACAGCTTTTAAGTCAGCTCTGCGCTCCTCGCGGACATTCACATTCTCCTTAGCCTTGTCCTGCTCTGCAGCATTGGCGTCATCAAGCACCTTGACGATGACCTCAAGGCCGTGAAATGCCCCTACCTGTTCCTTTTCCGAAGTCTTTCCGTCATCACGTTTTGACAGAGGCACCTTCAGAGCTTTTTCACCGTGTACCTTTGCTCCCACCACCATATAACGGGTGTCCTTACCAAATATTATCTCAGCCTGGGAAAAATTGTTGGTAACCAGACATTTCTTCCCCTTGTCTACCAGCATTGAAAGCATGATCGGACATTTGCTCACAAAATACTCGAAAGGCTTGTATCCGGTACTCATAAAGCCCGCATCCTTAATTATGGTTCCGGCTTTTTTGTTAATGGCATTTACGATCTCATCTGCACTTCCCGGCGCTGTCTTATCATCTATCGCTATTCCCTTGGGCAGTTTCAATCCATACTGAAGGAAGTCCCCTCCCACAAGGCGGAACAATCTGGTTTTCTCTTCGATCACATTGCAGTTCTTGCCGGCACTGGCTTTTTCGACCTCGGCGATAGTATCCTCCATCGCCACCTTCCACTTGTCAAAATCATTTACAAGCTCTTTGCTTTCCTCCCTTAGTTCCAGATATCGTTGATACTTCGGATCATTAAATATTTCTCGCATTTCCTTGTCGGGATCATTCGACTGCTTAGCTCTCATATAGGCATTTATTTTGTTACTACCCATACCTGCACATATATAGGGCAGCTTTGACTTGCCTGAGATAGTTACTATTTCATTTGTTTTTTTATCCAATCTCGCATAATTGTTGTATATCTTGTTAAAGATTTCACAGCCCTCTTTATTTGCAGGATTCTGCGCTGCCATTCTCACGGCAGTCTTGTTGTCAAGCAGCTTATAGTCCGTATACTTGTCGTCTACCTGGGTGTATACCTCCTCTGTG
>JAILCB010000231.1 GCA_024680595.1 Lachnospiraceae bacterium
TAGTCGTTTACAGTGTCAATCTTGGTAATGGCATAATCAATCTTGGCATTGGACCCCTTTTGATAAGCTCCGATATTAATAAGATCCTCTGCCTCCTGGTAGGTGGCCAGGACAGATTTTAACTTTCCTGCCAGGGCCTTATGCTCTTTTGTGGCTATCTGGCTCATACATCGGGAAATACTCATGAGAACGTCAATGGCAGGATAATGATTCAGCTGCCCTAAACGTCTGGACAGCATAATATGACCATCCAGAATAGACCTGGCCGTATCGGTAATAGGCTCATTGAAATCATCGCCATCCACCAATACGGTATAGAGCCCGGTAATAGAGCCCTTGGCCCCATTCCCCGCCCGCTCCAAAAGCTTTGGCATCTCAGAATAGACAGAGGGAGGATAACCCCTGGTAACCGGAGGCTCTCCACTGGCCAGTCCAATTTCCCGCTGTGCCATGGAGAAACGGGTCAGGGAGTCCATCATGAGCAGGACATCCTTTCCCTGATCGCGAAAATACTCTGCAATTGCGGTAGCGGTTTTTGCAGCTTTATTACGGACCAGCGCCGGCTTATCGGAGGTAGCAACTACTACAACAGACCGCCGCATGCCCTCTTCCCCCAGATCTCGTTCCACGAATTCCCTGACCTCTCTGCCCCGCTCTCCTATGAGAGCAATGACATTGATGTCAGCTCTGGTATTCCTGGCAAACATACCCATCAAGGTACTCTTGCCTACTCCGGAACCTGCAAAAATCCCTATTCTCTGCCCCTTTCCAACCGTCATGAGACCATCCACGGCCTTGACTCCAAGAGGCAGTACTTCATTAATAATGACCCGGTCCATGGGATCCGGAGGAGGTGCATCCACCGGATATTCCTGTCCGGTGAAAAGATCATCGCCCTTGCCGTCTGAAATTCGGCCAAGGCCGTCTAGTGTGTGCCCCAAGAGGGCATCCCCCGCCATTACAGATAAAGGATGGCCCAGATTCTCCACAATACAGCCTGCTCCAATACCCACGGTCTCCTCATAGGGCATGAGAAGAGTCTTACTGTCCTTGAATCCCACCACCTCTGCCATGATAGGGCTCTTATCCGAATCATCGGGAATAATCCTGCATAGATCCGCAAGCTTTGCATCCGGGCCCAGGGACTCGATAGTGAGCCCCACCACATTCACCACCTTGCCCAGTTTCTTATAAAAGGTCATCTCCTTAACCCTTAAATATTTGGAAAAATCTATGCTTTCCGCAATCATAGGACCTTTTCCTTTCACTGGGAGCTTGACAGCCATCCGGGACTCTATGCCAGCTAGCCCTACCCCGGGTAAGGCTCATGCGAAGCAAAAGTCGTATCCCGTGAAAAGCACGGGGTTTCCGAGAGTATTTCCCAGATGTGCCCTAAGAGTCAGAATTATCAGCCTATATGGTTAAAACACTCTGTCTCAGACCCTCAGGCCTCCTCAGACTGAGTATAGGAAAGCAGCTTTAGCTCCTTTTTCAGCCCAGACAGCTGGGTTTCCAGAGAGCAGTCAAAGATACCTCCCCCTGTCTCAATAAAGCACTCATTGGGCTTTAACGTCATGTCCTCTACGATCTCCGCATTCTCCGCTCCGGAAATACCTGACAAAAGCTCCTTTTTCTGCATGGACACAAAGCCGTAGTCTTCCTTACTGACGTGGATAATAAAGGCTGAGTTTCCTTCCACCTTTCTCACCGCATTCTGTATGAGGTGAAAAATAATATCTTTATTCTCTGCAAAACGAACATGAAAAATATGTTCATAAATATCGGTGAGGGTATCTATGAACATGGGTTCCAATGCACTTATTCTCTTCTGATAATCGCTTTCAAGGGACGCCTGCAGATTCTCGTATTCCTCCTTCAGCGCCTGGGTCTCAGCCATCCCGGACTGATACCCTTCCTCATAGCCTTTGGCCCTGCCGTCCTCTTCCGCAATGGCCCTGATATTGTCAGCCTCCGCCTTTGCTCCTGCAATAATGCTATCCGCCTCTGCCCTGGCATCTGAGAGCATGGCGTCGATTTGCTCCTGCACATCAGGCACTGCCGGCTCCGGCTCCCTCTGGATAAAAAGCGGACTCCCATCCTCGGCATATTCCTCTTCACCGTCCATCAAAAGCTCTACCTTTTCCGCAGCCAGGCCTTCGGAAAAGTCATCCGCGCTGACATTATCCGATGCCATTTCCTCGGCCAGGGCCTCTATCCGATCCGCTATCTGACGGTTGCTGTCAATAACCAGCTTCTTGGGCTCATTAAAATTGACATAATTCCATTTGACCACATTAGACAATGATCTCGTCGCCTCCGCCTCTTGAAATGACGATTTCCGCAGAATCCTCCAGCTTTCGGATGACATTTACTATCTTCTGCTGGGCTTCCTCTACGTCCTTCATCCGGACAGGTCCCATATAATCCATCTCTTCCTTGATCATAGAAGCAAGACGCTTGGACAGGTTTCGGAAAACTGCCGCCTGTACTTCCTCGTTGGCGCCCTTTAGAGCCAGTCCCAGATCATTATTATCCACATCCCGGAGCACACGCTGGATAGCCCGGTCGTCCAGGAGCAGAATATCCTCGAAGATGAACATCTTCTTCCGGATCTCGTCTGCCAGCTCCGGCTCGTCCACTTCCAGAGTCTCCATAATATGCTTTTCTGTTGCACGGTCTACGGCATTTAGGATTTCTACGATGGCATCGACACCGCCCACAATGGTGTAATCCTGATTGACCAGAGATGCCAGTTTGGATTCCAAGGCTTTCTCCACCTCCTTGATAACATCCGGACTGGTTCTGTCCATCTTGGCAATACGGCGGGCCACATCGGCCTGCTTCTCCGGCGGCAGGGCCCCTATGATCTGGGAGGCCTGATTAGCCGACAGATAGGACAGAATCAGAGCGATGGTCTGAGGGTGCTCATCCTGTATAAAGTTCAATAACTGGGAAGGATCTGTCTTTCGTACAAACTCGAAGGGCCGGACCTGCAGGGATGCGGTCAGCTTGGAAATCACATCTACAGCCTTTTCCTCGCCAAGAGCCGCCTCCAAAAGCTCCTTAGCATATCCGATACCGCCCTCAGCAATATACTGCTGGGCCAGACAGACCTGATAGAATTCATTAATTACATCTTCCTTGACCTGAGGGGTTATAGACCGGGTATTGGCTATTTCCAAGGTCAATTCCTCGATCTCGTCCTCCTTCAGGTGCTTAAAGATCTTTGCAGACTTTTCAGGCCCCAATGCTATTAATAGCACAGACGCCTTTTGAAGACCTGATAAATTAGAAGCCGAGCTAGATTTGGAAGGTGTATTAAATCCACCCTCCCCCGGCGTAAGTTCTGTGCCAGCGGGCATTCCGCCTTACCCCCAATCCTCGGAAAGCCAGTTTCTCAATAGATTTGCGGCCGCTTCCGGATTTTCATCGACGAATCGCTCAATCAATAACCGTGCCTCGGACTTATCCTCAGCGCTAATATCCTGCAATGCCGCCTCCTGTGTACTCTGAAGCAAATCTCCCAATTGAATCTCCTCGGGCTGCTCCTCGAGAGCCTTGTCTGAACGCATAGACCGTATAACCACAAAGGCCAGAAGTCCCAGAATCAGAACAATGAGACCGATAAGCAGATAATTCTGCCATGTAATGCCGCTGTCCTCAGTCGGCACAAACACTGGTTCATTATATGCCACAATAGATATATTGGCTGCAGGAATGCCGGTGGCAGCAGCCACCATATTGACAACATCCTCATCCACCTCAGTCTTTACACGGTCGCTATTCTGGGCCTTGAATTCATCAAAGGTGATCCCGTCCAAAAGCCCCTGGGCCGTCATCTCATCCTCATTATAGACGATATAGCTGATAGCCGTAATACCGATAGAAGAGGTATCGTATTGAATCGCCCCCCCGCCCTCTTTCGTGGTGGTAATGGTCTCATTAGGCAGATAGTCACTGGAATTCTCATCCGTAGTAGTGGTGGAATTCCCATTATCTGCATAAACATAGGTATTGTCCCCATTTGTATCCGTACCGGGCACCTGACCGTTGGTATTCTCAGCGGTCTGGCTATAGGTATCCCTGTGGGAAAGCACACCCTGATCCTGTCCCTCGGCAGGAGTGTAGGTATGCTCTACCCTGTCCACATTGGCCCAGTTGAGATTCAGATTTGGTACAACCTGAACATTATCGTAAATCTTGGCCCCCACAAGGGCATTTCGAATCTCATTCTTGACCAGGTTGTCATATTTAGTCTTGTAGGAAAGTCTATTAGAGGCATTTCCCGTACCGCTGCCGTCATCCTCTCCGGAAAAGAGCATATTGCCTTCCGTATCCATAATGACCACATTGGCGGTGGAATCATTGCCTATAGCCGTGGCGACAAAACGGGCCAGACTGGCTGCCACATCATCTGTCATGGCATCCTTATCCTTGATGGAGAGCATGACACTGGCATAATTCTCTGCGTCCTGGGCCAGAAGGGTGCCATCATCCTTTGTAATACTCAGATTCACGGTAGCCCTGTCGATATTCTCCTGATTCTCCAAATCCTTTTCAATCTGACTCTGGAGATAGGCCTGATATTTCTTTTGCTTATCAGACTCTGTAGTGGAAAAGCCGCCGTCAAATACCGAAGACAGATCATAACCTGCCGTCGGTATATCATTGGCTCCCAAAAGAATATTTGCGTCAGACAGCTGAGTCGAATTGATACGGATAGTATAGCCGTCATCAGAAATCTGATAATCATACCCCTCATCATCCAGGAGCTTCTTGATTTCCGATGTCTGCTTGGTATTCTCTGTAACCGCCAATACTTCATATCGGGGTGAGGATATTGACCAGATAAAAACGGTAATAGCCACCAAAACCGCCGCAGAAATCGATACAATCAAGGTTTTCTGCCGGATTGTGAACTTTCCCCACCATTCCTTGAGCCGCGTCAGCAGTCCTTTCAAACGGTCTTGCATATGTCCGCCTCTTCATCATAAGTGCCAGATCAACGTGAATGCCGAGATAGAATGAAAGCCACATGCAGTGGTCTGTCTATCCGTATATGCCGTCCCTGACGGCCTTCAACCGCTTTCCTTTATCACATCTGAATCTGAATAATCTCCCGATATGCTTCCAGAAAACGATCTCTCAAAGCTGTAGTATACATCAATGAAGCCTGGGCCTTTGCCTGGGCAATGGCCAAATCATGCGTATTGTCAGTCAGTCCCAGAGCCAGTTTGATTTCCTCATTCTCCTGATTCTGTAAATAGGAATTTGTCTCATTGAGCTGATTAACCGCAGCATTCAAAAAAGAACTGAATTTGCCGCCGTCTCCGGCCTCCGGTGCCAATACCCTGTCGGCCTCTTGCTTTACGGCTCCGGACCTTACATTCAATAATTTTGTGATATCCATAATTAGCCTCTTCCGGAAATATTCCTAACTATCCCTGGCCGCTTAGCTGGTCTGTCCTATGGACAGCCCCTGCTGGGCAATACTCTTGGATGCCGAAAATGCTGTGGCATTTGCCTCATAGGCCCTGCTGGAATCAATTAGGTTTGTCATCTCTGTAATGACATTCACATTGGGATAAACCACATAACCATTCTCGTCCGCATCGGGATGGGAAGGGTCATAGACCATCTTCATCTCACTCTGGGTGTCACTATAAACACCGCCCACCTTGACGCCCGCCATATTGCTGCGATTATACTTGCTCTGGGCAGACAGGAGATAGCTATTAAAGGCGGCCCCGGGATCATGCTTGGTCTCGAAGGTCACGACTTTTCTGGTATAAGGATCCCCGTTATCTGTCCTGGTGGTATTGGCATTTGCAATATTCTGGGAAATGACATCCATTCGGAAACGCTCCGCCGTCAGTCCCGATGCATTTACGCTAAAAGTATCAAAAACGCCCATCTTCACTCCTCCTGCCAAAAAAAGCTTAATAGTCCGGTATGGATTTCATGCGAAACACGCCCTTCGCCTCGCGGGGCCGGTCGCGTACGCCCCTGCGAGGGACACGCTCCCTGCTCCGTAGTGACCCGGTCGTGTACATATTACTTGGAAACTGTTCTCAAATTCTGGAACTCCGCCTTAATACTCTGGGTCAGCCCATTATAGAGAAGCTGATTAGCCGCCAGCTCCGCGCCTTCCGTGTCAATGTCCACATTATTGCCGTCCAGGCGATAGGAAAAGCCAATGGCATCCGTGTAAACCCGACCCTTGATCCGGTTCAGATTGGCATGGTTTACCTTTGCATCCAGACTCTCGTACTTGGAATGCTTTAAGGCCTGCTCCAGACTGGAAGCGAACTCCACATCCTGCCGCTTGTAGCCCGGGGTATTGACATTGGCCATATTATTGGCTATGGCCTTATTCCGGAGAACGGACGCGTCTGCAGCCCGATCTAGCACATTGATATAATCATAAACATCTGTCTGAAACAATTCCGTCTCCTCTCCGAAAAATATTTTAAAATCAAAAGATACAATAAAACAAAAATATTATAACGTTTTCACAGCAAAAGTCAACATAAGTCATTCCTCATCGGGACGGGGAATAACCTCCTTGCATTCTTCATTAATACAGCATAATTTTGACCCTTTCTCCACCATCATCGACCCGCATTTAGGACATTTGACCCCGGAAGGTCTGGCCCAGCTGGTGAAGTCGCAGTCCGGATAACCAATGCAGCCGTAATACCGCCTTCCCTTCCGGGTCATCCTCATGACAATATCCTTGCCGCATTTAGGGCACTCTACCCCAATTTTCTCGAAATAGGGCTTGGCATTCTTGCACTCGGGAAAGCCGGGACAGGCCAGAAATTTCCCATGGGGACCGTATTTAATCACCATATGGCGGCCGCAGTTTTCGCAGATCTCATCCGTTTCCTCGTCCTGCAGCCTGACCTTTTCTATCTCCTTCTCCGCCTTCTGCACGGCAGTTTCCAGATCCGGGTAGAAGTTCTCAATGATGGTCTTCCACCTCACGTCCCCGCTCTCAACCCCATCCAGGAGTCTTTCAAAATTGGCCGTGAAATTAATATCTACAATACTCGGAAAAGCATCCTGCAGAATATGATCTACCACCCGTCCAATCTCCGTCACATAGAGATTCTTCTGCTCCTTGGTGACATAGCGCCGATTCAAAAGGGTGGATATGGTGGGCGCATAAGTGGAGGGACGTCCGATACCCAATTCCTCCAGTGTCCGCACCAGAGAGGCCTCCGTATAACGGGCGGGCGGCTGGGTAAAGTGCTGTTTTCCCTCAATCTCCTTCAGAGAAATCTGACTGTCCTGTGTCAGCTCCTTGAGCAGCACATTATTCTCCGACTTTTCCTCTTCTATGGGATAAACCGCCATGAAGCCGTCGAAGGACAGCTTGGAGGCCGCCACCGTGAAAATATACCGATCTCCCGCAGATATCTTCACACTCACCGTAAGATAGCGGGCAGGTGACATGCGGCTAGAGACAAAGCGTCTCCATATCAGCTGGTAAAGCCTGAATTGATCCCGGTTTAGGCTATCCTTTATCCGCTCAGGACTCATATCTAAATCCGTAGGCCGAATAGCCTCATGGGCATCCTGAATCTTCTTCTCTTCCTTTTTGGCGGCTGCTTTCTCAGACAGATACTGATCTCCATAGTTATCTGAGATATACTGTCTGACAGAAACCTCTGCCTCCTCCGATACCCTGGTAGAATCCGTTCTCAGATAGGTTATGAGGCCTATGGTTCCGGCCCCCTTGATATCCACTCCCTCATAGAGCTGCTGGGCAACCCTCATGGTTTTCGATGTGGAAAAATTCAGCCTGGAGGAAGCCTCCTGCTGAAGGGTACTGGTGGTGAAGGGCGGCAGGCTCTTTCTCACTCTCTCGCCTTTTTTCACATCCTGCACGGCAAAATCCGCACTTTGGCAATAGTCCCGGATTTTGTCCGCCTCTTCCCTGGTCTTAATCTCTAATTTCTTGTCCCGCGTCCCGTAAAACTTGGCAGTAAGGGACTTTTTCTCCCCCTTCACGGCGAAATCCGCGTCTATGGTCCAGTATTCCTCGGGAATAAAGGCCTCAATCTCCTGCTCCCTCTTGCAGATAATGCGGAGGGCCACCGACTGAACACGCCCGGCGGACAGGCCCCTCTTCACCTTGGCCCATAGCAGGGGTGAAATGCCATATCCCACCATCCTGTCCAGAATACGCCTGGCCTGCTGGGCATTGACCAGATTCATATCAATATCCCGGGGATTCTTTAGGGAAGTCTTCACCGCATTCTTGGTAATCTCATTAAAGGTAATGCGCTCCACCTTCTTGTCTGTTTCCCCGGGCTCCAGCTTCAAAGCCTTCCGGAGATGCCAGGATATAGCCTCCCCCTCCCGGTCCGGGTCAGTTGCCAGATAGATTTTATCTGCCTTTTTGACTTCCTTTCTCAAAGACTGGAGAAGCTCTCCCTTACCCCGAATGGTAATATACTTGGGCTCAAAATTGTGATCAATATCGATACCCATCTGACTCTTGGGCAAGTCCCGGACATGGCCCATGGAAGCCACAACCTGATAATTACTGCCAAGAAACTTCTTAATAGTCTTCACCTTAGTAGGTGACTCCACAATCACTAAATTCTTTGCCATTTCTACCTATTCCGATGTCCGGCGGATTTCTCCGCCGGACATTTACAAGAGACAAATTATATCAATACTAATCCTTATTCCGGCAGCTCTGTCAAAAGCTCCAGTGAATAGTTCCTGTTCATATCCAGACACATCCGGATAAAGGTATCCAGAGGCACATTCTGCAGATTCTTCTGGCTTCCCCGGATATTAATGGAAACCGTATTCTCCTCCGCTTCCCTATCTCCCAGAACGATGATATAGGGATCCCTCATGAGCTTATACTGCTTAATCTTTACCTTCATATTCTCATCGGAGTAATCCACCTCATAGCGGATCCGGTTCTGATAGAGAAGATCCGCTACCTTCTTTGCATACTCATTATTCTCAGGCCGGATGGGCACAATACCCACCTGCTTGGGAGAAAGCCAGAAGGGGAACTGGCCCTTGAAGTGCTCAATGAGAATACCGATAAAGCGCTCTAGAGAACCAAAAATAGCCCTGTGGATGAGAACCGGCATCTTCTGGCTGCCGTCGGAGGCCACATACTTCAGGTCGAAATTCAGGGGCAGCTGGAAGTCTAACTGGATGGTGCCCATCTGCCACTCACGGCCCAGGCAGTCCTTCATCTTTAGATCAATCTTGGGTCCGTAGAAGGCGCCGTCTCCCTCATTCACCTCATAATTACCCTCTCCCAGCTTATTATCCAGAATTTTCTTTAGGGAAGCCTCAGCCTGATTCCACAGCTCAATATCGCCCATGAAGTTCTCGGGCCTGGTGGAAAGCTCCGCCGAATAGCTGAGTCCAAAGGTAGAGTAAATCTTCTTTGCAATATCCATGATATCGCTGATTTCATTCTCGATCTGATCGTCGGTCACGAAAATATGGGCGTCATCCTGATGGAACTCCTGAACCCGGAATAAACCGTTTAACTGTCCTGACTTTTCCCTTCTGTGAATGACATCGGTCTGGGAGAAGCGCAGGGGCAGCTCTTTATAGCTCCTCTGACAGCTCCTGAAGACATTAATGGCATTAGGGCAGTTCATGGGTTTAATGGCATAGGTGGTATTTTCATCTATATTTACGATGAACATACCCTCTTTATAATGATCCCAGTGGCCGCTGGTAACCCAGAGCTGTTTCTCGCTGAGGACAGGACCTGAAATCTCCTGGTATCCGTGCAGTAAATGCTCCTGTCTCCAATAGTCCAGAAGGGCATTATAGGTGCACCAGCCCCTGGGCAGCCAATAGGGCATTCCGGGAGCCGTCTCATGAAACATAACGAGCCCCAGTTCCGGTCCCAGCTTTTTGTGATCCCTCTCCATGGCCTCTTTCAAAAGATTCAAGTGATCCTTTAGGGCCTTCTTGTCCGGAAATGCGAAAACATAGATGCGGGTCAGCTGATCCCTTTTCTCGTCACCCCTCCAATAGGAGCCGGATACAGACTTAATCTGAAAAGCCGCATTCATTAGATCCTGGGAGCTCTCCACATGGGGTCCCCGGCAGAGATCAATGAAATCATCTCCGGTCTCATAGACCGTAATAAGCTCGTCCTCAGGCAGGTCATTAATGAGTTCCGTCTTATACTTCTGATTCTTGAAGATAGAGAGAGCCTCCTCCTTACTGACCTCTTTCCTGACCCAGGTCTCGCGGCGCTTGATAATCTCACGCATCTTGTCCTCGATAGTCTTGAAGTCATCCGTAGTGACAGGCCGGGGCAGCAGAAAGTCATAGTAAAAACCATCGGCAATCTGAGGTCCAATGGCATATTGGACGGTGTCCCCATAAAGCTCTATAACCGCTTTCGCCAAGATATGAGAAAGGGAATGTCTGTAACAGCTTAAATATAGTTCCTTATCCATAGTTTCCTCCTTAGTGTGAAAATGTCTATATACCACATATGTCAATCCGCATAATGCGGAAAAAATCGAAAATCATTTACTGGGCTGATATAGAGTCCTTCAGCCCCCCTATGTTCTGGCCTTCCTGCTTTTCAGACTCCCGGAAATAGGCATCCACCCCGTCTGCAAGCCCCTTTATCATGACTACCCGGAAGGAAGGATTAGCCATATTCAAGTCCTCCTCCCTATTTGTCATATATCCCAGTTCGAATATGGTCACGGGAACCTCCGCCCAGTTGATGCCGCTCATGGTATCTGTTTCCCTGATTCCCTCGCTCCTCATCCCCGTGGCGGCGATATAGGAGTCCAGTAGGCATTTCGACAGGCGCCTGCTGTCCTCATATATCTCCGGACAATAAGGGCTATTTGCTGTCGGGCAGAGGGCCAAAGCCCCTCTGACAGAGGTGTTTTCACTGCCATTGGCATGAATTCGGATAAAAGCATCCGCATGGCTCTCGTTGGCAATGGCAGCCCTTGCGCTATTACTGATATTAATGTCATGTGTATCCCGGGTCATAATGACCCTGTACCCCCTGTTTATGAGCTCTGTCTCCAGAAGCTGAGAAATCTCCAGTGTCAGCTCATATTCCGCCAGACCGCTGGCCTGACCCGATGTCCCGCTAGAGACCTTGGGCTTTGTCTCTGTGGCCCCGGGCCCGATAGGCTCCTCACTGTAGTCCCCCTTAGCCTGATGGCCGGGGTCTATGACGACCAATCGATCCTGCTGCTGAACCGGCCCCGGCCCGGACGGTTCGGCTTCATTCTCTGAAATCAATGCATTATCTGATAGAGGATCCGGCTCAGGCTCTTTCTCTATCTCTGCTTTTGGAGGCTCGATGGGCTCCTGCGCCACACTTCCGGGCTCCTCTGCTCCGGAACCGGCAGCCAGACTGTCCGCAAACTCTTTGTAGCGGGTCTCCCGGCCGGCTCCTTCCTCTGTCTCTGTACTCCCCGTCTCCGAAGCAATTTCTACCGGCTCCTCTGTGGATGCTTCCGCGCTGCCCTTAGCCCCCACAAAGATTCCTACCATAAAAACAATGGCGAGTATTAGCACTGCGGCAAGGCTCAGGAGCAATATGATAAGTACCTGTGGCTTTTTACGCATGATATATCCTACCTCAAAATTCGCTATAACAAAAAGAAAATCTACACCTTTCCTATTGTCAGAAAATATTTTGTCCGTAACTATACCACTTGCCATTGATTTCGGCAAGCGGTTCAAAAGCGAAATAGATCCGGTCCCCTCCACCGCGGCTCCTTTGACAGGTTAAATCTATCTTGCAAGGGATCTGGGATTGCATTATACTTACAGAGTCTCTAGTGTGATTCCCACATTTCAAGTCTCACCATCGAGACTTGCCGCGGGATTCGGGTCCGTGTCAGCCTCATCTTCCATGCCCAATCCCTGCGGTCCTGAGCTACGCCGGGGCCGGTGCAAAACGAAGGTCCACCGGGTCTTCTGCGGTCTTGGTGAGCCTTGTCTCAACAGGGTCTTCTCATACTGAGATAAACCGAATCACTAAACTATAATCATTGAAAAGGAGTACTACAGAAATGAAGAAATTTTTTCAGGAATTCAAAGCATTTGCATTGAAGGGAAATGTACTGGACATGGCCATCGGTGTCATCATTGCCGGAGCCTTCCAGAATATTGTCACCGCACTTACGGAGAACATCATTAACCCCATTATCGGCCTGCTATTCCAGATGGACTTCAGTGCGGTAGTTATCCGGCTGACCCCCAATGTGTCGCTGAATATTGGAGCATTTATCTCAGCTATTATTAACTTCCTCCTCATGGCCCTGGTACTCTTCTGCATCGTGAAGGCTATCACCAAGGTTAGTGAAAAGGCCAAGAAAAAGGAGGAAGAGGAGGCCGCGGCCGCCCCTGCAGGCCCCACCACGGAAGAGCTTCTTACTCAGATTCTAGAAGAGATAAAGAAAAAGCAGTGATATCCGCCTAATTAGGAAATGGAACCGAGGACGCGGTAGAGGATATCATAGAGCTGCTTCGCGTCCTCAGACTTAATCTTCAGGCATTTTCCCATATTCTCCGGTACAGAAACCGCTTTTTCCCGAAGGGCCATTCCCTTATCTGTAATAGTAACGATCAGGTTCCTTTCATCTACATCGGAGCGTCTCCTTGCAATATAACCCTTTGCCTCCAATTTCTTCAGAAGAGGCGTAAGTGTTCCTGAATCCAGATAAAGCCGCTCCCCCAAGGTCTTGACATTGCTTTCACGGCACTCCCATAAGAGCATCATGGTAATATACTGGGTATATGTGAGATCCAGCTCATCCAAAAAAGGCTTATAGCGCCGTACAATCTCTTTTGCACAGGCATACAGGGGAAAACAGAGTTGATTCTCGAGTTTCAAACCTTCATAAGGATCCATACTATTATTCTACCTTTCAACAAGTAACAATATATTTTTTACAAGACAATATTGTCAAAGCTGATTTTCAATTATAACTTTCCACTAAAAAAAGTCAAGTGAGGTATTGTATGCGGGATTTAGATTATCTCAAATTACTAAGCCGCCAGTTTCCAAATGCCAAGAAAGCTGGTGCAGAAATCATTAACCTAAGGGCAATCATCGGACTTCCGAAAGGAACTGAGTATTTCTTTTCAGATCTGCACGGAGAATATGAAAGCTTTATTCATCTCCTGCGCAGTTCTTCCGGAGTCATCCGCACAAAAATCACCGATACCTTCGGTAATATGATGTCTGAAAAGGAACAGCTTTCCCTGGCCAATCTCATTTATTATCCCAAAAAGGCCCTCTCCGATCTCCGCCACACCGGTGAGAATACGGAGGAATGGCAGAAAATCACCATTAACCGGCTGATTTCCATCCTGCACGTGGCCAGCTCCAAGTTTAGCCGTTCCAAGGTTAGGAAAAAAATGCCCCCCGAATACGCCTATTCCATTGAGGAGCTTCTGCATGTCGATCAGCAGGATTTTAATAAGAAGTATTACTATCAGGAAATACTAAATGCTATTGTAGATATTGGTGCAGGCGAGGAGTTCATTACCGCCCTTTGCGAGTGTATCCAGAATCTGACCATTGATTTCCTCCATATAATAGGAGATCTCTTTGACAGGGGGCCCCGGGCGGATCTGATTCTGGAGGAGCTGATGCGCTTCCATGATGTAGATATCCAGTGGGGTAATCATGATGTGAGCTGGATGGGCGCCGCCTCCGGCAATACCACCTGCATAGCCACTGTACTCCGGATTGCCACCAGCTATAATTCCTTTGACGTCCTGGAGGACGGCTATGGCATTAATTTAAGGCCCCTGTCCATGTATGCGGCGGAGGTCTATGGCAATGACCCCTGTGACTGCTTCAAGCCCCATTTATTGGATGAGAATAAGTACGATTCCGTAAATCCCGATTTGGCGGCAAAAATGTGCAAGGCTATTACCATTATCCAGCTAAAGCTGGAAGGACAGCTGATTAAGCGCCATCCGGAATACGAACTGGACCACCGCCTGCTGCTGGATAGAATTGATTACAGGAAGGGTACTATTAATATTGAAGGAAAAGAATATGATTTGAAGGATAGGAATTTCCCGACCATTGACCCTGAAAACCCCTATCAGCTCACCGAAAGGGAGCAGAATCTGATAGATACGCTGAAGTTTAGCTTTCTCCATTCCCAGCTATTGCAGAAGCATATCCGTTTCCTTTACTCAAATGGAAGTATGTACCGAATCTGCAATCATAATCTGCTCTACCATGGCTGTATTCCCATGGATGAATATGGGGATTTCCTCCATGTCAAGACTAAGGATGGAGTATTCTATGGAAAGACCCTGATGGATTATTTTAATAGGAAAATCATCGATGCCTATTTCCTGGATGAGATGGATGAGCCGGAGGAGAAACAGGACGCCGTGGACCTCATGTGGTACCTGTGGTGCGGCCCTAAGTCCCCCCTCTTCGGAAAGGATAGGATCACCACCTTTGAGCATATTTTCCTGAACGAGCCGGAGCTCAAAAAGGAAAACCTGAATCCCTACTATAAGTATTCCCAGCAGGAGGAAACAGTGGATATGATTCTCCGGGAATTCGGACTAAGCCCTGAGGGAGCCCATATTATTAACGGCCATGTCCCTGTAAAGGTGAAAAGCGGCGAGAGGCCCGTGAAGGCTAACGGCAAGCTCTTTATCATTGACGGAGGCCTTTCCAAGGCCTACCAAAAGCAGACCGGCATAGCGGGCTATACCTTGATTTACACATCCTGGGACCTAAATCTGGCCGCCCATAAGCCCTTCGTAAGAGGTCAGGAGAATACCCCTCAGATCCAGCAGGTGGAGCGTATGAAGAACCGGGTCATGGTGAAAGACACCGACATAGGTAAGGAAATGGAACAGGAAATGCAGGACCTGCAAGAGCTGCTGGACGCATATCGAAACGGCCTCATTAAAGAGCGGCCCTAATCTGCTTTGTTGATAGCAGCTACCATGAAAATTTAATTCCACTCTTAAATATTACAGGTAGGATAAAGAGGAAGCTCCCTTTATCCTACCTGTAATATCGGTCCCGGTTTCAATTAACTTCAATTCGAAAAATTATAGAATCCTTGGGCCTTTTATAGAGTTCATATAACCTATCTGCCTGCGTAACTGTGGGAGATGTCCTTCCTTTCTCCCAGGAGACAATCGTGCTCTTGGAGACATGCATTTCATTTGCCACCGCGTCCTGAGTTAGTCCTACATTCACCCTGGCCGCGGCAAGAGTAATCTTTAATTCATTTGGAATAGAGTATTCTATCATTCCTGTCCCTCTCTTCATAAAAAACCCATTAATAAACTCTATAATCATAAAACAACATGACTATCTAGCAATATTAAATTATATTTCACCAAAAGAAAAGGGCTTGTACTCAAAGTATAGTAATTAGCTATTTTAGTATATTTATTGTATAATCTGACACAAGTTTTTATCTACATCATATTATTGGAAGGAGACGAATCATGGGTTCCGATAATTCTAAAAAAACCTTTGCCAGCAAAATAAAGTATTATATGGAGGAGAATGAAGTTACCCGGAAGGAAGTCATGAAAGAGCTGAATGTAAAGGATTCCACCTTTTCCAGCTGGTGCTCCGCCAAAAAGATGCCCCGTATGGAGACCCTGAAAAAACTAGCCGCTTATTTTCGTGTTGACATATCCGATCTTACCGAGGAAAAAGACCCGGACACAAAGCCCTGTTTTCATCTGACAGAAAGAGAAAAGAGGCTTATGTCCTATTACAGGAAATTAAACAATACAGGCCGCCAGAAGCTTACAGAAAGGGCAGGAGAGCTTATTGCCCTAGGCTTTGTGGAAAAAAGCCAGGACAAGCCTGATGAAGAGCCCCGGGAGGAATAAACAGCCCCCATCACGTCAGGCTGACCATATTTTTGGCATCACTTGTAATATCTATTGCAATCAATTTCTTGATGATTTAAAATATTTCCTAAAATCTTTTCATTTTTTATAATTTAATCATAGATCGCATTATAAAAGTCTGTTATAATATCGAAATGCAATTTTTAAGACTGCAAAAATGGTTGGACCGTCATGATTGAATTAAAAAATCTAACAAAACAGTTCGGTGATTTCACCGCCGTGCGTGATTTGAACTTGAAAATCGAAACAGGAGAATTCTTTGGTCTCTTAGGACCAAACGGGGCCGGTAAAACAACTACTATTAGCATGCTGTCAACTGTTCTCCTGCCCTCATCCGGCGAAATCCTCATTAACGGAAAACCTTTGACCCGCAGGAATTCTGTGGAGAAGCAAAAGCTGAGCGTAGTCACCCAGGAATATTCCATGCGAATGGACATGAATATGGACCAGGTCATGGAATATCAGGGACGCCTATATTACATGCCGCTCAAAGCCATCCGGGAAAAGACGGAAGAGCTCCTCTCTTTCACAGGTCTGACAAAGCACCGGAAACGGACGGTCCGCAAGCTGTCCGGCGGAATGAAGCGCAGGCTTATGGTATGCAGGGCTCTCCTTACAGAGCCGGAAATACTGCTTTTGGATGAGCCCACGGCCGGCATGGATCCCATTGCCCGCAGACAGATGTGGAACCTACTCCGTCAGCTAAATGAAAAGGATCTGACCATCATCCTGACCACCCATTATATTGATGAAGCCCAGTCCCTATGTGACCGGGTTGCCTTTATTGATGGAGGAGAGCTTAATACTATCGACACACCCCAGAACCTTATTGACCGTCTGGGCATTTATGCGATAGATGAAACCTCTGACAAAACTCTGAAAAGCAAGTATTTTCATGATCGGGCCGAGGCAATTGATTATCTTTCAAAGGCGGATTCCAATGCCGCCATGCGTAATACCACATTAGAGGATGTTTTTATCGAAACTGTTGGAAAGCATCTCTAAAACAGAGAAAAGATGCTGCATTTATTTCTAAATAATAATATTTTAGGAAGGATCTGTCGTTATGGGAGTATGTATGGCCGGCGTAGATCATACGCGGGCAAATGTTGATATCCGAAGTATTTTTTCTTTTACAAAGCGAAAGATGGAGGATGCCTATACAAAATTCATGGAGAATCCGGCTATTTCCGGCTGTATCATCCTCTCTACCTGTAACCGGATGGAGTTCTATGTCAGTACCAGAGGGGAGCACAATGTCTCTCCCCTAGAGCTTCTTTTCGATTACTTAGGAGTGGGAATTGAGGATTATTCCTCCTACTTTCAAACTCTAAGCCATAAAGACGCGGTCCGGCATCTGTTCCGCCTGTCCTCCGGTCTGGAATCAAAGATCATGGGCGAGGATCAGATACTGACCCAGGTTGGAGACGCCCTCATGTACGCCAGGCAGCATTATGCCACTGACCACACTCTGGAGGTTCTCTTCCGTCTGGCCGTGACAGCGGGAAAACTGGTAAAGACTCAGACGGATCTGTCCACCGCCGACCGGTCTGTTATCCATGTGGCCCTGGACCTGCTGAAAGAGAAGGGAATTGAAGTGGCGGGAAAGAAATGCATGGTCATCGGAAACGGAATGATGGGAAAGCTTTCCGCCCAGACCCTGCAGGATTACGGTGGGGATGTGACTGTTACCGTCCGCCAATATACCAACGGGCTGGTCCAGATACCCAAGGGCTGTTCCCGGATTAATTATAAGGATCGCCTGGAGCTATTACCCCAGTGCGATATTATTGTCAGCGCCACCAGCAGTCCCAACTTTACTCTCTGTAAGGCGGATTTGGAAAAGCTCAGGCCTGACCACAAGATTCCTTTAATTGACCTGGCGGTTCCCAGAGATATTGAACCCGAAATCAATGATTTGGACCAATTTGACATCTACGATATTGACTCTTTTGAAATCGGGGCTAAAACAGAGAAATTCCAGACTAATATTCAAAAGGCCGAGGATATTCTCCTGGAACAGGAAACGGAATTCTATGACTGGTATGAGGGCAGGGATCTGGTTCCCCTTATAGATGAGCTGAAGCAGAAGGCCGGAGATGATGTCAATATCCGGCTCACCCAGACATACAAAAAGCTTTCCATGACCTCCGAGGAGAAGAATGAGCTCTCTGTTCATATTGGAGAGGCTGTAGAGCACATGATGAACCGTTTATTATTTGAGACCCGGGCCAGGCTTTCCGATGAAACCTTCCTGGAATGCGCCGAGGCCGTCTCCCATACCTTCCGCCACTGGAATTTGCACAAGTAAGGAGTCTCTTATGAACCCTGAAAAGATTATTGTAGGCAGCCGCGAAAGTAAGCTTGCCGTAATACAAAGTGAAACCCTCATAGAATATATCAGGAATGAGGTGCCGGGTAAAGACGCTGAACTTTTGACTTTGAAGACAACCGGTGATAAGATTCTAGATCGAACCCTGACAGAAATCGGAGGCAAGGGTCTTTTTGTCAAGGAGCTGGACATAGCTCTCCGGGATAAAAGGGCAGATGTCACCGTCCACAGTCTAAAGGATGTTCCCATGGAAATCGCAGAGGATATTCCCCTTATAGGCTTTTCCGGACGGGAAGACCCCAGGGATGTACTGGTGCTGCCTAAGGGAAAGACGGAAATCGACCCCTCTCTCCCCATTGGTTCTTCCAGTCTGAGAAGGGTTATCCAATTAAAGAAGCTTTATCCCCATATGGAGATTGCACCGGTTCGGGGAAATCTCCAGACCAGGCTCAGAAAGCTGGATGAGGGACAGTATAGTGCCCTGGTACTGGCCGCCGCCGGTTTGAAGAGATTGGGCCTTGCCGATAGGATCAATCGTTACTTCACTGTAGACGAGCTTATTCCCGCGGCAGGCCAGGGAATATTGGCCCTACAGGGCAGAAAGGATGAGGATTACGGCTTCCTGTCCGGTTTTTTGGATGAGAAGGGTACTGCCGCCGCCCTCTGTGAACGGGCCTTTGTCACGGAACTAAACGGAGGCTGCACTTCCCCGGTCTGTGCCCATGCAGAGATAAGGGATGATGAGATCCTATTGAGAGGCCTGTATTATAATGAAGAAACAAAAGAGTATACTACCGGCACTTTAACAGGTCCCAAGGAAGAGGCACGGGAACTAGGCGCCAGACTGGCACGGGAATTACGGGGGAGATAAGGAAAACTCTTCCTAATCCTAAAGGCCGGCGCAGGGATAGGCAGGTAATAATTAGGCAAAAAGGAGTTATCCTCCTTGATTTTTTCATACAGAAAGGAGACCATAGTATGAGTGCAATCGCTTATGGAGTAGGAGTAGGCCCCGGGGATCCGGAATTAATGACAATGAAAGCCGTTAGGCTCATTAAAGAGAATGATGTCTTTGCTGTACCGGGAAAGGATCCCAGGGAAGCAGTTGCCTACAAGATCGCAGTCCAGGCAGTACCTGAGCTGGCAGACAAGGAACTTATCGCCATTGATATGCCCATGGTAAAGGACAGGGAGCTTCTGGCAGAATATCACAAGAAGGGGGCCGAGCTTATTGAGGACTATCTCCGTCAGGGAAAGAATGTCGTTTATCTGACTTTGGGAGATGTAACTGTATATTGCACCTTTAGCTATCTGCAGCATATTATTGAGGCGGACGGCTTCCAGGTGGAGCTGGTAAGCGGTATCCCCTCCTTCTGCGCCGCGGCTGCAAGACTGGGTATCCCCCTGACCGAATGGAATGAGCCCCTTCATGTCATTCCCGCCTTCCACAGCGACAGCGATTCATTAAAGGATCCCGGTTCCTATGTGCTCATGAAATCTGCCAGCCGCATGAAGGAGGTTAAGGATATCCTCCGGGAGAGCGGACGCACGGTTAATGTCGTAGAGAATTGCGGCATGGAGACAGAGAAGATCTACCGCAGTGTAGATGAAATCCCTGATGATGCCGGCTATTTCTCATTAATCATTGCAAAGTAAATCTGAATCATTTGTCCCCGGGGTCTTGGGCTTATATAATTCCCGTCCCCGGGGAGTGCCTTATAAATAATTGACTCCCTGCCAGTTCCCTTCTCTAGGAATTGGTATTGGGATTTTTGACTTTTAATCGTTAAATAATTTGTATAGGGGATATTTATGGGAATCGTAACTGTTTTATGGGAAAAATGGGTAGAATTTAAGAGAGACTTCCTCAAAATTACATTTGCCGCTTTAATCACTCCCTTAATGTATCTCATTGTATTTGGAATTGGCATCAAAACCACTTCCCATGGACAGCCTTACATGAATTATCTCATTCCCGGTTTGGTCTCAATGGTCACTATGACAGGCAGCTTTGGGGCCATAGCCCAGAATATGAGCGTTCAAAGACTGTATGAAAAAGCTCTGGATCAGGTAATGGTCTCCCCCACCCCGCTTTGGCAGTTTATTTTGGGTCAGATTATAGGAGGAAGCATCCGGGGAATGTATGCGGCGGCGGTAATTCTAGTCATGACCTGGCCCTTCCGCACCGGATTAATCTTTAATGGCTGGTCCTTCTTCATACTCTTCCTAAACGGAACCGTATTTTCTACCATTGCTCTGGTACTGTCTTTTCTGGCCAAGAGTTACTCGGATGCCCCCCGTTATACCTCTTTTATCATCATGCCCATGTCCTTTCTCTGTAATACCTTTTTCTCGACAGAGGAAATGCCCATGGGATTCCGACAGGTGATTTCTCTCCTGCCCCTTTCCCAGACCAGTGACATGGTTCGAACAATCTCAGCGGGCGGAAGTCCCAATTCCACGGGCTTCATCATCCTATTTGTGTATCTCATCGTATTCTCCGCAATATCGGTATTCTTTATTTACAAAAAGAAAAACCTATGACTTATTTTGGACTGTTAACAAAAGGAGATAGAATATGATTCCTTTTCCAATTTTTGAAAATATAGAAAATAAAACCTTTCTCTTCATCGGAGGCGGAAAGGTAGCTAAGAATAAAGTAAAGCGTCTGCTTTTATTTACGGATCAGATTATAATTGTATCCAAGATTACCGAGATTCAGGGAACAGTCATTGCTACAGAGGGGCGGTCAAGAGAGGAAATCAAGGCGGATTTAGCCAATACTAAGGGAGTCCGTATTTTGCAAAAGCCCTTTGAATTAGAGGATCTGGATTTGGGCGATTTTGTCATTGGGGCAACCGATGACAGAGCCCTGAATCAAAGAGTACATCAGGCCTGCATGGAAAGAAAGCTGCCTGTCAATATTGCAGACGATGATGAACTTTGTACTTTCATGTTCCCGGGCTTTATTAGGAAGGGAGATCTGACCATAGCCGTATCTACGGGAGGCAAGAGTCCCGCCGCAGCAAAGTACCTCCGGAAGAAGATCGAGAGCGAGCTGCCGGAGAATATAGAGGACATTATCGGCCGCCTGGGAGAGCTTCGGAAAATTGCGCCTGAGCGGATTAGCACCCAAAAGGAGCGCAGAACCTTTTATAGGGAGGTTCTGCAGAGACTGATTGAAACGGATAATAGCCTAACTGATGATGAGATTGAGGAAATTTTCGTATCGCATGAAGGATGATCATAGAGTTTATTATTGGAAGTCTATTGGTAACTCCCCCGCATTTTCGCTGGATCTCAATAGAAATAGGCTATTTCCAATGAATTTCACTATCTTATAGATATTATTTACCCCGGGCTTTCCCGGAATTTCAAAATGGAGGAAAATATGAGCGGTTCAGTAACCCTTGTCGGAGCAGGCTGCGGACACGACCTTATTACTATAAAGGGATTGAAGGCAATTCGCGAGGCCGATGTTTTGGTCTATGATGACCTAATTGACATGAATCTCTTGTCTGAGGTAAAGCCCGGAGCGGAAAAGCTATATGTAGGCAAGCGCAGAGACAAGCACAGCGAGGAACAGGAAAGCATTAATGATATCCTGGTCCGCAAGGCAAAGGAAGGACATAAGGTGGTCCGGCTAAAGGGCGGCGACAGTTTTGTCTTTGGCCGGGGCGGCGAGGAAATCCTCTCCTTCCAGGAGGCCGGCATCCCCTATGCTGTTATCCCCGGCGTAACCTCTGCAGTGGCAGTGCCTGAGCATACCGGCATTCCCATCACCCACCGGGGCGTGGCCCAATCCGTGACACTCATTACCGGGCATACCGCCACCAGCAAGGAGGAGAATTATAATGCCCTTGCCCAGCTGGACGGCACCCTGGTTTTCCTTATGGGACTCAAAAACACGAAGGAAATCACCGACAAGCTCATGGCTAACGGGAAAAACCCTGACACTCCGGCCGCTATTCTGTCCGAGGGTTTCACCGCCAGAGAAAAGCGCTACAACGGCACTCTGAAGGATATTGCGGAAAAGGCCCAAGAAGCCCAGACTCCGGCTATCCTGGTAGTAGGGGACACTGCAGATTATCATATGGAGCGGACTATCCGGGGTCCTCTGGACGGAGTCTCCATTAATGTCATAGGCACCGATCAATTCGTAGGCAAATTAAGCGGAAAGCTGGACGATTTGGAAGCAGATGTGCGATCCTTCCCCTGCCTAAAGGTAAGCACCGTCACAGAGGGAATCGAGGCCCTATTAAAGGAAGAGGGCTTACAGGAGGGCAAGGGCAGCCTGCCCTATCATTGGATTCTCTTTACCAGCGCAAATGGGGTTTCTTCCTTCTTCCAATATTTATTCTCTCAAAAAATTGACATTCGGATCCTAAAGGATGTAAAATTTGCCTGTATAGGGGCCGGCACAGGTGATAAATTATGGGAGTACGGAATCCGCACCGACTTTGAGCCTACAAAGTATACCGCCCGCGTTCTGGGACAGGAAATTGTCTCCCATATTAAGGAGGGAGAGAAGGCCCTCATCCTCCGGGCAGAGAACGGATCCCCTGATTTGGCAGAAGAATTGACCAAGGCCAATATTTCCTTTAAGGATGTAATTATCTACCGGACATCTCAGGAGGACGGAGTTCTGGTTAAGCTCCGGGAGGATGTGGATTATACAGTATTTGCCAGCGGCTATGGGGTAGAGACCTACTTCAAGGAGAACAGTCTGGGTGAGAATACCACCCCTGTCTGCATTGGCCCCACAACGGAGAAGGCCCTAAGGAAGTATTACGACAAGAACTACCTGGTGGCCACGGATCACACTGCTGACGGCATTGTAGAGACTATCCTCTCCGACAGACAGAAGTGAAAATCCAGGCAGGAGGAAGGTTTTCCCTATCAAAATAATACAGATAGCTGAAATACTTTCATATTTGAAAATAGCAATTTGATTTCAGGTAATTCAATTGCAAAGCGATTCCCGGGCTGCTCCATGAAAAGAAAGGGCAGTGCGGGAATTAGCCTATGCATCAATCATAGACATTGCTTTCATAAAGGAGGTCACAGCAATGAGAAGATTTCGCAGATTGAGACAGACAGAGGAAATGCGCAGTTTTGTAAGGGAGAACAGAATACTTCCGGAGGATCTGATCTATCCCCTATTCGTATATGAGGGAGAGAACTGGAAGGAGCCCATTCCCTCCATGCCCAATATATACCAGTATTCCATTGACCGCATTGATGAGGAATTGGATCGGGTAGTAGACTTAGGGATTCCTGCAATCCTGCTCTTCGGAATTCCCGCCAAGAAGGACGAGTGCGGCAGCGGCGCCTATGACAAGGACGGAATCACCCAGAGATGCATCCGCCACATAAAGGAGAAATACCCTCATCTCCTGGTCATTGCAGACATCTGTCTCTGTGAATATACTTCTCACGGCCATTGCGGTCTTGTGGAGGACGGACATATTCTGAATGACGCCACTCTCCCGCTTTTAGCAAAGGCAGCTGTCACTAACGCCGATGCCGGTGCGGACATTATCGCCCCCTCCGATATGATGGACGGCAGAGTCGCGGCTATCAGGAAGGCCCTGGACGAGAACGGCCATCCCCTGGTTCCCATTCTGAGCTACAGCGCAAAGGGCGCTTCCGCCTATTATGGCCCCTTCCGGGATGCCGCAGGATCCGCCCCTCATTTCGGGGATCGCAGGTCCTATCAAATGGATCCCTCTAATGCCAGAGAGGCCATCCGGGAGGTTCAGGATGACATTGATGAAGGCACCGATATGGTCATTGTAAAGCCTGCCCTGGCCTATCTGGATATCATGAAGACTGTGAGGGAGAAATTCCTGGTTCCCATCGTAGCCTATAATGTCAGCGGTGAATATTCCATGGTAAAGGCCGCCGCCGCAAATGGCTGGATCGATGAGAGAAGAATTGTCATGGAGAATATGATTAGCATGAAGAGGGCCGGAGCGGACAGGATTATCACCTACCATGCCCTGGACATCGCCGGCTGGCTTAAGGAGAAATAATTCTATAAGGCAATAATAGCACAAGGACGGCCGGGTTATGAGCCTAACCCTATTGTCTATCTATGGTTAGTTTCAAAGCCCGGCCTTTCTATATGGCCCATTATAGTAGGGCAGAAAGGATATTATGATCTCTAGTGCAAAATCTTCCGCCTGCTTTGCGGAAGCAAAGAAGTACATTCCGGGCGGGGTCAACAGCCCCGTCCGAGCTTTTCGCAGTGTCGGACTGGATCCCAGGTTTATCCGGAAAGGAAAAGGATCCAGGATTTACGATATTGACGGAAATGAATATATTGACTATGTATGCTCCTGGGGTCCCTGCATTCTGGGCCACGCCTATCCCCCTGTCATTAATGCAGTAAAGGAAGTCTGTGAAAACGGCCTGACCTTCGGTGCCCCCACAGAGAGAGAAACAGAGCTGGCCAGGCTTATTATTGAGGCAGTTCCCGCCATTGACAGGGTAAGGCTGGTTTCCAGCGGTACAGAGGCTGTCATGAGCGCCATCCGGGTGGCTCGCGGCTTTACCAAGAGGAACAAGATCATCAAATTTACCGGAAACTACCACGGTCATAGCGACGGACTTCTCGTCAAGGCAGGCAGCGGCCTCTTGACCGAATCCATTCCCGACAGCGGCGGAGTACCCGAAGGCTATGTGGCCTATACCCTTCTGGCTGACTATAATAATGAGGATTCTGTAAAGGCCTTATTTGACGCGGAGAAGGATGATATTGCCGCCCTTATCGTAGAGCCGGTTGCCGCTAATATGGGAGTGGTGCCTCCCAAGCCCGGCTTCCTTGAATTCCTGCGGGATATTACCGAGAAAAACGGCTCCCTCCTTATCTTTGACGAGGTCATTACCGGCTTCCGCCTCTCCTACGGCGGCGCAGGGGAATACTTCGGCGTCAAACCCGATATGGTTACCCTGGGAAAGATTGTAGGCGGAGGAATGCCTCTGGCAGCCTATGGCGGAAGAGCCGACGTAATGGGCGTAATCGCTCCGGAGGGCCCAGTCTATCAGGCCGGCACCCTGTCCGGCAACCCTGTTGCCGTTACTGCCGGAATTGAAACCCTGAAGGCCTTAAAGGATAACAAGGAATTATATGAAAGCATTGACAGGAAAGCGGCTGTCCTGGAAAAAGCCTTCCGGGATTCAGGACGCACTGTAAACCGTGTGGGCTCCCTCCTTTCTGCTTTCTTCACAGATAAGGAAGTGACAAATTATGCCACTGCTTTAAGTTCCGATACCAAGGCCTTTGCATCCTACTTTGGCAGAATGCTGGAAGAGGGCATCTATGTAGCCCCCAGCCAGTTTGAGGCCATGTTTGTCTCCGCGGCCCATACGGATGAGGATATCGAACGCACTGCCAAGGCTATTCAGGTGTGTGCAAAATAATATGAAGTCAATGTAAGCAATCCCCGCTCCAAATGCGTTAGCCTTAAGCGGGGTGCAGCTTACTGAAAGCAACCATTCGAAACAAATATCTGAAAGCAGGCGGCTGAAAGCAGCTATTCGAAAACAAATATCTGAAAGCAGGCAACTGAAAGCATTCGAAACTGAAAGCAGATGACTAAAAGTAAGCAGATAACAACAACATGTGAAAGCAAAAACCAGAAGACAGGACATAGAAAGAAAGGTAAATATGCAGCACGGAGGCGAAATCTACGGACTCTCATCTATTCAATATGACTTTTCAGTAAACATCAATCCCCTAGGCGTACCCGGCCATGTATTGGATGCCCTTAGGGAAGGACTACCTCTAGTTGAGAGATATCCGGATCAATATTATAGCGAGTTAAAGCAGGCACTCTCAGAGAAGCTAAGTGTTCCCGACAACTATATCCTCTGTGGAAATGGGGCCTCAGAGCTCATCCAGGCCGCTGTAAATGCAGTCGGAAAGGGTCCCGGCGGAAGGGTATTACTGACCGCCCCCTGCTTTTCCGGTTATGAAAGAGCTGTGCGCTCGGCAGGCAAGACAATCGATTATTTCTACCTCAATAGAAGCGATAACTTCGCAGTGACAAGGGAAATCCTTCCCAGAATTCAGTCAAGTCTTGATTTACTGATCCTCTGCTCCCCTTCAAATCCGGTAGGGAATACCATCGAATCTGGCCTGCTGCTTGATATTCTTCAAACCTGCAGAGAAAAGGATATTCCCCTTCTCCTGGACGAATGCTTTCTCGGATTTCTGGAGGACGGAGACCGGCGCTCCATGCGAAAATACCTAAAGGACTATCCTAATCTCCTTATCGTTGATGCTTTCACAAAGCGTTATGCCCTGCCCGGAATCCGCTTAGGCTACCTCCTCTGCTCCAATCAGGAGCTCCTCAAAAGGATTCAGCTCCTGCAGGCCGAGTGGAGCGTATCCTCTCTGGCGCAAATAGCCGGAGTGGAATCCCTGAAAAATGATGAAGCTTATCTGAAAGAAGCCCGTGACCTTATTACTGAAGAGCGCTCTTATCTGGAAAAAAGCCTCTCTGCCTTAGGTTTTCAGGTTTACAGGGGGGAAGCCAATTACATGCTCTTTGAAACCCACAGGGAGATCTTCGATCCCCTAATCAAAGCAGGTTTTCTTATCCGCCATTGTGATAATTATGAGGGTCTGGGCCATGATTTCTACCGCATTGCAATTAAAGGCCATAGCGATAATGAAAAACTCATACAGGCCCTGAAAGAAATCTGCAGATAGAAAACGGGTTACATATAGGCTCTAGATGAAAACAGAAAGGACAATTAACCAATGCAAGAGTTTCATCCCATCAAGGAAGGCAAAGTAAGGGAAATCTATGACAACGGCGATAGCCTGATTATGGTAGCTACCGACCGGATTTCCGCCTTTGATGTCATATTAAAGAATAGAATTAATAATAAAGGAAAGGTCCTGACCCAGATGTCCCGCTTCTGGTTTGATTTGACAAAGGACATTCTGCCAAATCATATGATCAGCGCCGATGTAAAGGATATGCCGGAATTCTTCCGGAATGAGAAATTTAAAGGACGCAGCATGCTTTGCAAAAAGCTTAATATGCTTCCCATCGAATGTATAGTTAGAGGCTATATTACCGGATCCGGCTGGGCCAGCTATCAGAAGACTGGGGCGGTCTGCGGCCTCCGCCTGCCGGACGGACTCAGCGAATCCGAGAAGCTGCCCCAGCCCATCTATACTCCCAGCACCAAGGCGGAACTGGGCGATCACGACGAGAATATCAGCTTTGAGCAAAGCATAGATGTGCTGGAGAAGGAATTCCCGGGGAAGGGCCGTGAATATGCGGAAACCATCCGTGACTGCACCATTGCCCTCTATAGGAAATGTGCGGATTACGCCTTACAGAAGGGCATTATCATTGCCGATACCAAGTTTGAATTCGGACTGGACTCAGAAGGCCGGGTGGTCCTAGGTGATGAAATGCTGACCCCGGACTCCAGCCGGTTCTGGCCCTCTGAGGGATATGAGAAGGGCAAGTCCCAGCCCTCCTTCGACAAGCAGTTTGTAAGAGACTGGCTGAAAGCCAATCCCGATAGCGATTATAATCTTCCCCAGGATGTCATTGACAAGACCATTGAGAAATATCTAGAGGCCTACCGGATGCTGACAGGGACCGATCTGGGGTAATATAATGTCTGACTTTGATACCCAATACAAAAGGATGACGGAGACTCCCGTTCAAAAGCTGGTGATTCAGCTGGGAATTCCTACCATCATCAGTATGCTCATTACCAATATCTACAATATGGCAGATACCTGGTTCGTGAGCTCCATAGGCACTTCCGCCAGTGGGGCCGTGGGAGTAGTTTTCGGCCTTATGGCAATCCTTCAGGCTTTCGGCTTCATGCTGGGCCACGGAGGGGGAAGCATTATTTCCAGGCTCCTTGGCGGAAACAAAAAGGAACGTGCGACGATTTATGCGTCCACGTCCTTTTTTCTGTCTCTTCTAATTGGCGGCCTCATAGGCATTTTGGGCATAATATTTCTCTCCCCCCTAATGCGGCTTCTGGGCAGCACGGAGACCATTCTGCCCTATGCCAGGGACTATGGCTTCTACATACTCCTAGCCGCCCCCTTCATGACAGCCTCCTGTGTTCTCAATAATATCCTCCGCTATGAGGGTCTGGCCTTCTATGCCATGATAGGCCTCACGGCAGGCGGAATCCTTAATATGGCCGGGGATCCCATATTTATGTTTGTCCTGGGCTTTGGTACAGCAGGGGCCGGCATGTCCACTGCCTTCTCCCAGATAATCAGCTTCTTTCTCCTGCTCTATCCTTTCCTTTCCGGAAGAACACAAAGCAAATTAAGCCTGAGGAAGGCAAGCCATTCTATACCAATGATCTCCAATATTCTGACCATCGGCTCCCCCAGCCTCATCCGTCAGGGCCTGAGCAGTATTTCAACCATGCTTCTCAATAACCAGGCGGCAATCTATGGGGATGCAGCAGTGGCAGCTATGAGCATCACAAACCGGGTTACCTTTTTCATCTTTGCCGTGGGCTTAGGCATAGGACAGGGCTTCCAGCCAGTCTCTGCCTTTAATTATGGGGCAAAGAAATATGACCGGGTTAAAGAGGCCTACTCCTTTACAGTTGTAGCCGGCCTCCTTCTGCTAGGTGCCTTTTCCGCAATCGTTTTTTTCAATGCAGAAGAAATCATCTGCTTTTTCCGGAATGACCCGGAGGTCATTGAGATTGGAGGGGTTGCCCTGCGCTGGCAATGTGTGGCCTGCCTCTTCCAGCCCTTGTCTGTATGCACCAATATGCTCTTCCAGAGCATAGGCAAGGCCGGCAGGGCGGCTTTTCTCTCCGCCCTTCGAAGCGGCCTTTACTTTGTCCCCCTAATATTGATACTGCCCCGATTCCTGGGACTCCTGGGAGTAGAAATCTCCCAGACCATTGCGGATATTGGCACTGCCTTGACAAGTATCCCCTTTGCCCTTGCCTTCTTTCGTGACCTTAAGGAGAAAGAGACCTGAAATAGAAATTCCGGTGGGACATTTATAACTCTTGTCCCACCGGAATTCTCTATTCACTAATATTTATTCGTCCGGGCTCTATCGGAGAAACAATTATGTCCCCCCGCAAAGCATGGAGTATTCGAAGAAACTTCCATCATATGCCGGCAGGGCCTAATGACCCAAATTTCATTGACGACTGGTCATTTCCAGCCCTCCTGCCTCTTTGGGAAATATTAATGGACGGGCCGCCTTAGCTCCTGCAGCCTTTCCCAGTCAATGACCATAGGCTCTATACCCATTTCCTTAGCTGTCTTAGCAGCTTCCTTATATTCCTTGAATCTACCCTTTACGTCCCCGTCACCGTCAATAATTTCCCATGGATATTTCTTATCCGCTCCTTCAATATCTTTAGCATTAAAGAGATAGCCTCCTGCTACCTGACCCAGGGAATCCTCATTCAATTTTTCCATTCTATCCTACCTCCTTAAAGGAATTCCGCAATCTCATTCATCCGAGATCGATATAACTGTATTAGTAAAGCACAGCAAAGCCCCTGCTGTCAACCATATCCACAGATTATCAGCCTAATTCATCCACATAATTCACGGCTGCAAGGGCGGCTACCGCACCGTCGGAGGCCGCCGTGGTCAGCTGCCGCACGGTTTTGGTCCTGCAGTCCCCTGCCGTGAAAATTCCCTTGGTTCTGGTGGTACAGGTCTCATCCGCCACAATATAGCCTCCCTTATCCAGATCCACCAAATCCCCAAAAGCCCCATTCTCCGGCATCTGTCCTATAGCCACGAAGAAACCGGATACCGGAATTACTCTCTTGACGCCGGAGGTCTTATCTGTCACCTCCACGCCTTCCACCTTGTTATCCCCAATAATCCCCGTCACGTTGGCATTCAGGACGAACTCTGCATTGGGCTTTTCTCTCAGTCTGTCCACATTCTTCTCTACAGCCCTGAACTGATCCCTTCTGTGAATTATATAAACCTTGTTGCAATAATTGCAAAGGAAAGAGGCATCCTCCACAGCTGTATTACCGCCTCCGGCCACAGCCACATCCTTGCCCCGGAAGAAAGCTCCGTCACAGGTGGCACAATAGGAAACTCCCTTACCGATGAATTCCTGCTCCTTGTCTAGGCCCAGGGGGCGGTTCTTGGCTCCTGTGGCCAGAATCACTGCCTTACACTCATGGCTTCCCTTGTCAGTTTTGACCTCCTTGTGGTTTTCCTTGTCGGAAACAGAAAGAACCTTCTCATATACAATCTTTGCCCCTAATTCCGTAGCCTGCTCGTATAGGGCCGTGGCAAACTCAAAACCGGACACATGCTTCATTCCCGGATAATTCTCAATATCAGGAGTATTAATAATCTGGCCCCCATAGGTCTGTCCTTCAAAAATCTCCACTGTCTTTCCCGCCCGCAGGGCATATATGGCCGCCGTAAGTCCGGCTGTTCCCGCCCCTACAATAATGATATCAGTCATATCCCTTCTCCTTTCTGTCCATTTCCCTGCTTTCACCCATTCTTATGGCTCCCTGTCCTTTCAGAAGAAATAAAAACAGGCTATTTCAGGCGCCTTTATCAATGGTAGCCCCTGGCTGCGGCATCCTTAGCCACATCATATACCTTCTGGAAAGTAACCCCGAACAAACGGGCCGCCTTTGCCACATCATCATACTCCGGTGTATAGAGAATACTCCCGTCCAGCCGCTGGATCTTTTTTATCCGAATATTCCCATAATCCGTACTAACTATTTTATTCTCTCTCTTTAGAATCGTCCTTTCTACAAAGATCCTCCTGACACCAATAGTCGTCGTCTCCTTAAGGATTATCTTCTCCATCTTGTCATAATCCTCAGGCATACAAATGACCTTCAGCAAGACGCCGGGACGATTCTTCTTCATATAAATAGGAGTATAGAAAACATCCCTGGCCCCTTCCCTAAAGAGCTTCTCCATGGCATAGCCCAGAAACTCCCCGGTACAGTCATCAATATTGGATTCTAGTACACAGATCTTGGACTCATTGGTAACCTCTTTCCAGGATTCCTCATCCACATATTTTTCGCCTAGAATATTTTCCTTAAAGATGTCATCAGCCCTATTCCTATAAAAATCCTGCCTTAGGTCTGCTTTCTCATCCTCTTTCTCATCCTCTTCAATTAGCATGGCCCGGAGAACACTGGGATTCTTGTACTGCCTCTTGCCCGCTCCCAGCCCTGTTCTCAGGATATGAAAGGCCTCGGGCAGGGCTGTGGATGTACAGACTGCAGCAGCTATAGCGGCCCCGGTAGGAGTCACCAATTCTCCCTCCTGATTAATGATATGCAGGGGAATTGTTAGTCTTTTTGCGGTCTCATCCTTTCCCAAAGCATTCTTTGCTATGGCCTCATTAACTGCCTCCTCGATAGCCTGCCGCTCTGAGCTTTCCATTCCTGCTGAGGTTCTTTCTTTCAATTCTGCCTTCAGATCCATATCCTCAGCCATATGTGCTGCTGAATTTACGGTTCCCCCGCCTTCCGAAAGGATAGCCGTCACCGCAGGCACCGGCACCGGAAGCACGCCATGGGCACAGCGAACCCTTCCTATCCCCTCATACAGGACAGGAATTATGACCTCAGTAATATCCAGATTATCCAAACATACAGCGGCCGAAATAATGTCTGCAATGGAATCGATAGCCCCAACTTCATGGAAGTGTACGGTATCCTTGGTAAGCCCGTGGGCCTTTGCCTCGGCCTCCGCCAATATGTGAAAGATTCTATGGGCCAGCTCCCTTGCCCTATCTGTCAATTGAGTCCCGTCCACAATCTCCAGCACATCAGATAGCCCTCTGTGAATGTGGGGGTGATGGTCATGGCCGTGATCGTGGTCATGGCCGTGGTCGTGGTCATGTCCATGATCCTGGTTGTGGTCGTTCCCATGGTCGTGATCATGGTCATGTCCATGATCCTGGTCGTGGTCATGCCTATGGTGACCCTCTTCCCCGGCCAAAGCATGGCCATGATCACCATCCCCCTCATCTGCATGACTATGATCCCCGTGGCCATGTCCTATGGGCTCTCCGTCTAAATTCCCATAGAGATAGTCCATATCATCATCATGATTCTTATATCCATCATCCGGTATCACCTTGAAGTCACAGCAAATCAGACCGTTCTTCGACACCCGCTTAATCTCAGTCCGAAAATTCTTTTCCGGCACAGTATCAAGAGCCTCCAAAAGAACATTCTCATCTGCTCCCAGATCCAGTAATGAAGCCACAAACATATCCCCACTAATGCCGGAATAGCACTGCAAATATAATTTCCTGCCCAAAACCATGCCTCCTTTCTGTCTAGAAGCCCCCCTCAAAAATATAAATCTAAAAGAACAAGCCAGCTCTCAATCTTACTCCATTCCCTCAAAGGCCTGCTTTAAGTCGGCAATTAAATCCTCCTTGTCCTCCAGGCCACAGGAAATCCGGATAAGGCCGGCAGGAATTCCCGCTGCAAGCAGCTGTTCATCCGTCATCTGGCGATGGGTGGATGTGGCAGGATTCAGGCAGCAGGTTCTGGCATCCGCCACATGAGTCTCAATGGCCGCCAGCTTCAATCCTTTCATAAACTGCTCCGCGGCCCTGCGTCCCCCCTTCATCTCAAAGGAAACCACACCACAGCCGCCCTTCGGCATGTATTTCTGGGCTAAGTCATAATAACGGTCCCCCTTAAGTCCCGGGAAGCTAACCTCCTTCACCTCCGGCCGTCCTTCAAGAAACTCTGCAACGGCCTGCCCATTCTCCACATGCCGGGGCATCCTGACATGGAGGGACTCAAGTCCCAGATTCAATAGAAAAGCATTCTGGGGAGACTGAATGGAGCCAAAATCCCTCATGAGCTGGGAAGTAGCCTTGGTA
Organism: Lachnospiraceae bacterium; assembly: GCA_024680595.1. Taxonomy (GTDB): domain Bacteria; phylum Bacillota; class Clostridia; order Lachnospirales; family Lachnospiraceae; genus NK4A144. The sequence continues at coordinate 33,118 of JAILCB010000231.1, forward strand.
ATAAAGGCGCCTTCCTTACCAAACTTCTCCGCATAAATAATGCCATGATAGGATTCATCCGGCTGACACAGGCCGGGAAACTTTTCCGCATGGGCCATCCAGTCAAACTTTCCGGAATCCACAATAGCCCCGCCCACTGCTGAGCCATGGCCGTCCATATATTTGGTAGTGGAATGAGTTACGATATCCGCCCCCCATTCAATGGGACGCAAATTCACCGGGGTGGGGAAGGTATTATCCACAATCAGCGGAACGCCGTGGGCATGGGCCGCCTCCGCAAACTTCTCAATATCCAGGACTGTCAAAGCGGGATTGGCAATGGATTCCCCAAAGACCGCCCTGGTATTCTCCCGGAAAGCCCCCTCTAACTCCTCCCTACTGGCATCCGGAGATACAAAAGTCACCTCAATCCCCATCTTTGCCATGGTAACTGAAATCAAATTAAAAGTTCCGCCGTAAATACTGGAGGATGAAACAATATGGCTCCCACATTCACAAATATTAAATAGGGCAAAGAAATTTGCCGCCTGGCCGGAGGAAGTCAGCATGCCGGCCGTACCCCCCTCTAATGCGGCAATTTTTGCAGCCACGTGGTCATTGGTGGGATTCTGCAGCCTGGTATAGAAGTATCCGCTCTCCTCCAGGTCGAAAAGCTTTCCCATATCCTCGCTGGTGTCATATTTAAATGTAGTAGACTGAATAATCGGAATCTGCCTGGGCTCTCCATTTCCCGGCCTATAACCAGCCTGCACACATTTGGTATTAATTCGATAGTCTTCCATCCGGTCCTCCTTATATCACTGGTAATAAAGTCTCTTTCATAGTTTTTCCCAGTGAGAAATGTAATCAATTTATATTTGTATATTATACCAAACACTTGCAAGTCATTCAATTTTATTTATTCTCTGCCGCCTTAGAGAAGTCCTGGAAATATTCCACAAATCTGTCCCTTCTTTATAATCTGATATAATTATTTCATTCTTTTTTAATGAAATGGAATAGACAAGATATATGAAAAAGTGGTATCATCAATAGGATTTACGAAGAACAGTTATGGAGGGTCGGAAGCCGATCCTCAAAAAATGTGCTCTTAAAAGAAAGGAAGGCATATCCTGTATGAAACATCTTGAAATTGAGAAGGTTATCGGAAGAGAGATTATCGATTCCAGAGGCAACCCTACTGTTGAGGCCGAGGTCTATCTGACCAATGGCGTCATGGGCAGGGCTACTGCTCCCAGCGGCGCTTCCACCGGTGAATTTGAGGCTCTCGAGCTCCGTGATGGAGATAAGGGCAGATTCGGCGGCAAGGGCGTTTCCACTGCAGTTGCCAATATTAATGGAATCATCAATGATGCTTTGAAGGGCATGGATCCTCAGGATGTATATGGTGTAGATGCCGCTATGCTTCTGGCTGATGGTACTAAGGATAAGTCCAAGCTGGGCGCCAATGCTATCCTGGCAGTTTCTATTGCCAGTGCCAAGGCTGCCGCCAATGCTCTGGAGATTCCCCTTTATCGTTTCCTGGGCGGCGCAAATGCCAACACTCTTCCGGTTCCCATGATGAATATTCTGAACGGCGGCGCACATGCTTCCAATTCCGTTGATACCCAGGAGTTCATGATTATGCCTGTAGGAGCTCCTACCTTCCGTGAAGGCCTGCGCTGGTGTACAGAGGTTTTCCACGCACTTCAGAAGATCCTGAAGGATGAAGGAAATACCACTGCTGTTGGCGATGAGGGCGGCTTCGCCCCCAACCTCAAGGATGATGCTGATACCATCGAGCACATTCTGAAGGCCGTTGAGAATGCCGGCTACAAGCCCGGTACTGACTTTGTTCTGGCTATGGATGCCGCTTCCTCTGAGTGGAAGAGCGACAAGGGCATCGGTTTCTATCATCAGCCCAAGTCCGGCAAGGACTTCACCTCCGATGAGCTTATTGCCCACTGGAAGTCCCTTATCGAGAAGTATCCCATCTGGTCCATCGAGGACGGCCTGGATGAAGAGGATTGGGAAGGCTGGAAGAAGATGACTGCCGAAATCGGCGACAAGGTCCAGCTGGTAGGCGACGATCTCTTCGTTACCAACACCGAGAGACTGTCCAAGGGAATCGCAACCGGCGCTGCAAACTCCATCCTTATCAAGCTGAATCAGATTGGTTCCGTTTCTGAGACTCTTGAGGCTATCAAGATGGCTCACAAGGCCGGCTATACTGCTGTTACCTCCCACCGTTCCGGTGAAACCGAGGATACCACCATTGCAGATTTGGCAGTTGCTATGAATACCGGACAGATCAAGACCGGCGCTCCCAGCAGAAGCGAGCGCGTAGCCAAGTACAATCAGCTTCTCCGTATCGAGGAAGAGCTGGGCTGTGCAGCTACCTATCCTAGACAGGCTGCTTTCAATATCAAGAAGTAAGAATTTTCAAGCAGAAATAATTCTGTCATATGTAAGAGGCCGGACGGTTTAACCGCCCGGCCTTTTATTATAGCCTAGACTATGGAAACAAAGCTCCATCTCACGCCTTAACGTCAGCCTATGGCCGGCTTTGACGGCTGAATAATGGGCAAAACTCAAATCGGGTAAGGAGTCTCCTCCCTACCCGATTATTTTTCAGACATCAAAGATATATTAGACTATTCCCATCAGAATCTCACCCGGAAGCAGACCTCCCCAATAGATACCTCGTCCCCGCTGCGCAGGCGGTTGGGGGCATATATCCGCATACCGCTAATAGCCGTGCCATATTCCGAATGAAGGTCCTCAATGTAAACCAAATTATTCTGGACATAAATCCTAGAATTCCTTGGGGAAAGATCCGGATCACTGAAGACGATATTGCAGGAGGGATCCTTGCCAACAAATAACTCATTGACTAAATTGAAGTCTCTGCCTTCCCCCACATAATTCCCGGTCAAAATCTCAATCCTCAAGGGTATAGAGGAACCGGCCGCTGCCTGGGCAGTCATGCCGTTACTGCTGTTAGCAGGCCCGGCTCCACCGGGATTCTCAGTTCTGCTATATCCATTTGAGGGGCCATTTCCCCCTCCCATCCCCTGTCCGCCGTCATAATAGCCGGGCGAATCCACATTCTTCGGCTTCTTCCGTAAAAGGATTAGGACAATCAGCAGAATTATAATGACAGCCGCTGCCATACATATGACTATGATCCAGGGGAAACCCTTCGTCTCTCCCTTTTCCTCAGGGCTTAGCTCCGTACCGGTGCTTTCCGTACCGGCGGCTTCCGTATCATCCTTCCCTATTTCCAGAACCTTCTCATCTTCAGCAGTTTCATCCTCCAGGCTCTCTTCCGTGCTTGAAGCAGATTCAGTTCCCTCCTCTGTTCCGGTAACCGGTTCAGGGGCTGTGCCCTCCTCCGTGTAATCCTCACTGGAAAGCTCCTCCCCTTCTGTAACAGAAACATTATCAATGGCTGCACTGCTAAAGGCCCTCTGTCCTGACACATATTCCAGCCGAATGCTAAAAGTATCCTTCTCAGGCCAGCCATCTACCTGAAAGTCCGTTCTATAGAGATTATCCGCAAATTCCACCAGCTCCTTGCCTGCCTCTTCGGGTTTTGTGTCCTCCAGAGAATAAATCTTTCCCCTTCCTGCCTTAAAGACATTATAGACCGGTGGATTGTAGCCATTATCAGTGAAAACAGCATGGGGGACAAGTCCCGGCATCTTTTGGATTTTCTCCGTCAGATCAGCTACTGTTTTCTCAAGGCTATTCGAATCAGGCTTGAACCTGCCCTCTGTCGGGGCAGAACTGGTAAAACCTGCAATATCATCCGACTCTCCGGGCTCACTGCCTTGCTCCGGACTGTTTTCACCCTCAGGCCGGGTCGGGCTCTCATTATCATTTCCCCCGTCCGGTATTCTGTCAATAATATTAGACCCTGAATCCCCACTGTCACCGGGATCATGGAGACCATCTGATATAAATATCAGATTTACCAAGTCTCCGGGAACCCTGTCCGAATCATCCAGATAATCCAGGGCATCCGTCAGGGAACCATAAATATCCGTATCCTTTTCCTTGCCGTAAAGTCCCTCTATAAGGGAAACCACCTTTTCCACATCTGTGATATTTTCCTCTACGACCTGAAAGCTGCCCCCAAAGGAAGCCACTGTGAAAACCACGCTTCCATGAGACTCATTTTCAACCAGAGAACGTATAAATTTATTGACATTATTCTTATTATTAACCATTGCCCGGGACTTAGAGCTGTCCACCAGAATCAGATACTTAATATTAGAATCGCTTCTGGCAATAGGCTGGGGTGCCGCATTTGAAATAAAACTGTCGGAAGAATTCTCAAAGCTAAGAGACGCCGACTGCATTTGAAAGTCCCCATTGGCATTGGCAAAGGTATAGAGAACATCTCCCATTCCATAGGCCGTAACCAAATCCACGGTCTCCGGAACACCGGAAAGATCGCCCTCTTGCATAGAACTATCAGAAATAGAATCAGGACTACCGGGAGTCTCTTCCGAAGTTTCCGGTTCAGGCTTGAAAAAACTACTGGCCTCTGCGGGCACTGTCAGCCCCGATATGATTAGAAATACTGATAATAAACCTGCAAATAAACGCTTTCTCAACTACATCTCCTTTCATCTCACCATCAAATTTAGGAGAGTCAGGTTATCATTACTCTTTCCGTCCACCCGGGAAATAATCCTTAAAAGCAATAGTTCTGTCCAGGCCATAGCATTTCCCGCTTTGAGGAAATCCAAAAGGATTTCCTCATCATAAAGATATTCCCAGGCCCCATCCGTACACAGGAAAAACCCGTCTCCGGGCTCTAAAGGCTCAGGGCATTCCTTTACCTCCGCTTCCCAACGATCCACTCCGCCAAGGGAACGTAGAAGTGCTGACTGATCCTCATCCGTATTTATCTCAGCCCTGCTAATTTCACCTACCCTAAACTTCTTATAGGCTACGGAATGATCCGCCGTAATGAACCGGATATCCCCCTTATGAATATAGTAGAGCCTGGAATCCCCGACGTGGGCCCATACTGCCCTGTCCCCGTCAATGGTAAGGGCCACAGCCGTACTCTTCAGCTTGGCATCCCGCTCCTTCTGTAGAATTAACAGGCGCTCATTCGCTTCCTTCAGCTTCTCAGGGAGCCATAGGGTTCTGTCAGGAGATGACTGGGAAGAATCCTCTTTCTCCCATGCAGTCATCAATACATCCACGGCAGCTGAGGAGGCAACCTCTCCAAGCTGATGCCCTCCCAGGCCATCCGCAACGACAAAAAGCCCGTGCTCCCCCTCAGAGCTATAGGCGGCATAATCCTCATTATGGCCTCTGCCGCCCTTATTTGTATAACAAAAAGTATCTATCATCATATTCTGTCCAAACTTCCTCAACTCGCACTTCCTGTGGCAGGAAATTCAATTCTACATAAGCTCCACTCTGAGTGCATTTCCCTTTTCACCTACATAGAAGGTGTCTCCCCCTCTAAGGCGATAGGCCCTTCCCGCATCCAGCTTCTGTCCGTTTTGCAGGAATGTGCCATAGGTGGATTTGAGGTCTGTTAGGAGGAAGTCTCCGGATGCCGGATCCCAGGCAAGAGAACAGTGCTGTCCGCTGACACCGGGTGTTCCTTCCTTAAACACAATACTGCAGACATCTCTATTTCTGCCAATCACAATCTGCTTGCCCTTGAGGGAAACCCTTTCCCCATGATGCTGGGCCGACAGGGACCTGACACAAGGGGTCTTTGCCTTCGACTGGGGCTGGGCCTGAGGCATAGGCTGGGGCATGGGCTGAGGCATAGGCATGGGCTGGGCCATGGGCTCTGGCTGCGGTTTCTTTCTAAGTACCAGGAAGAGAATAATTCCTAGAAGTGCAACACCGCCTACAGCAATTCCAATAATGACAGGCAGACTCAATCCGCCTTCCGCTTCCTCTTCCCCTGAAGGGGTACCGGGCGTGATTGTACCGCCTACTCCACCTGCTCCGCCTGCATCTCCCGTAACCGGTGAGCCTCCGGTAGAGGCATCTCCGCCGGTAGTTCCGCCGGTACTGCCGCCGGAACCACCCTCTGAAGCTCCTGACCCGTCCGAAAGCATATAGGGAATATTATTCATTTTCATAAGAGACAGGGCTTCATCAATATCTACCGCATAATACACATTATTGGCGGCATCCTCCACATAGGCCGTATTGATACCCATAACCTCTTCTCTCTCGTTTACAAGGGGTCCGCCGGAATTTCCACTGTGAATATCCGCATCCGTCTGAATCCTCTTGACACCGGTTCCATGGGCAGTTACAAGCCGGCTCATGGTGCCCACGGTCACAGAAACATCCTCCCGTCCCCATTGGGAGACCGGATCAGAATAATCATTCTCCGCAATAGCCGGGAAACCGACAGCATAGACGCTTTGACCCTTCATGCTGTCCGAGGGGATACAGAGCCTGAAGGCCTTCCTTTTACTCGTAGGCTTTTCCAGTCTCAATATGGCAATATCCTTGGAAGCGTCATAGGCGACTACATAAGCCTCTTCATAATCATTGGAGTCAAAATAAACCCTCATCATGAGCTGGGCATTATAATAGTTTCCCTCAATAGGGATCTGAACCTTTTGTCCTGCCCCATTATTTAGAAAGTCCTCAATAACGTGATGATTTGTAATAATATATTGAGGGTTCTCCTCAGAATCTCCCACAAAGAAGCAACTTCCATAGCTAAAAATCCCGCCTTGCCCGTCCAGCTGGATATATGTGGCCATAACCGCTACCCGCTCACTGGCATAGTCCGAGTCAAAGCTTTCTGCCTGAACCGGAACAACCAGCAAAAGAGTCAGCAGAAAAGCCGTCATTAGCGACAATACCCTCTTTCTCATAGAAACTCCTCCTAACCTTAATTCACAGAATTAATTCAAGTCCCACCCGCTAGAATTAGCCAGGCATTGGTATCGGCTGTCATCTTCCAAACCGAATCCCTGTGGGTCTCCACTCCGGTAGACGTAAAAATCAATGTCTACTGTACCTTCTGCGCCACTTCTCCGTCACAGGAAAGTCATTTTCCAACGACAGACATTCAATCCTATATCTTTAGTATCCGCACCGGATCACCAAAGCCGTGAAATTATCCTGATGTGGACGCTGTTTCCTGTATATCCTCTGTTCCATCTCGATGCAGGCCTCCGGCGGACTCATAGTCAAAAGGCATTCCCGAATCTCCTCTTCCGAAAGCACGCCGCCTACACCATCTGAACAGAACAAAAGCACATCCCTATTCTTTAATTGAAGCGGTCTCCTAAATGCATCTATATCCGATAGTTCATCCATACCTACGAACTGGGTCAGGGCCGCCTCCTCAGGATCGGACCGTCCATCCTCCGGATCCATACTCCCTGCCCGTATCGTCTTCAGAAAAATACTATTCCTGCAATTATGCTCCCTATTAATACGGCTAAGCCTTCCGTCCCGCAAGAGATAGATAAAGCTGTCCCCCACACTGACAAAATAGAGCTTTTCCTGGAAAAAAATGCCCCCAACTACAGTACTGCCGCCATCTCCCCCCAAACGCCTGAAAACCTCATTATTGGCATGATGAACGCTTCTCTGGAATTGAATGGAAAGATCCGAATTCCTATCCATGGCCTCGAAGTCAGAAAGCATGGTGGAAATCACGCACTCGCTGGCCACTTTACCATCCTGCATGCCCCCCATTCCATCGGCCACTATGGCTAAAAGTCCCTGCCTTAGAATCTCCGTCACATCCATGGCATTGGCGAAAGCAAAGGAATCCTCCTGCCTTTCCCTGCTGCCAATTCCCTGCAGATTTCCTACCTGATAGCTGAGAAGTCTCTTGGGGGGCCTTCTTTCCTCATTATTATTACTGTTCATAAATTATCCTTTACTCAGATTGGGTCCGGGATTCTTCAATCCCTCATTCCAGTTAAATCTGTCGCAGCAGAATGCCGCCAGAAGGAACATGCTCTCTCCGAACTCCAGCACATCATAAGGGTTTAGACTGGTTGGAACATAAATGGGCTGTCCGTTTAGGTAAATATTATTGGTGCTCTCCCCCGGAATAATTGTGAAATTATTGTGCCGGGGCTCATAGGCGATGCGGGCGTGATTTTCTCTGGAAATAGCCTTATCCGACTCTATGCATATATCCATCCTCTCACTGCGCCCTATGGTATTCACGCGATCGAAGAGGCGATAATCCTTTCCTTTTTCGGGACCCTCAATACATACAAGCCAACCTACCACAGGCTCTCTGGAAAGATCCTTATGACCCAGGGCAACCGTCTTGTTCTGGGCCTCATTTCGCTTCCGGTAACCCTCCGGAGCCACTGTGGCACCTGTACTGTCCATTCCTCCCGGAGGGTTATAACCAACAGGTGACGTTTTCCCTATACTAGTCTTTAAGCCGGCATCGCTGTCACCACCCCCTCCAAAGCCACTGTTAAAACCATTACCAAACTGATCTCCGCCATAGCCGCCTCCAAAGCCGCCGGCCACAGGAGCCGTTCCCCCTATGGAACCGTAGTCATTCATGAGCTCAGTACCGCCATAGCCGCCGAAACCGCCGCCAACAGGAGCCGTCGCACCAATTCCCCCGGCCCCGCCGCCAAAGCTAACCTCATTTCCTCCGCCGCTGCAATACGGGCAGGATGGATATAGATCCGAATCATAAAGATGCCCCCGCCCGCAATCTACTAGTGCCATACTTCACCCTCCTTTTCTAATAGAATAACCTTTTTTTACATAAAAGCCTTTATTTATCTAAAGCGTATTTTCCCTGCGCTTCTTCCCTTGTAAGCAAGAGATTGGCATTATAACGTTCCACCTCAGAAAGTACCACATCTCTGTCAAATTCGCTGGGAGTATAGGTCCCTACATACCAGGTCTTTCCGTTAAAGTAACTCTGAAGCTCCCGGGAATCAAACATCCTGCCCCGTCTGGCATAGATTTCATTCCTTCCATAGCATAGGGTTTTGGAATCCAGCCCGGCCAGTTCCGACTCAGTTAACTTGACCGTATCGCTGTTGGGGAATATATAACTATCCTCAGAAGAAGCGGAAGAACCGGAAGAACCCTCATAAGCCGGCATCGAAATCACATTAGAAGTATCCACATCGCCCATATAGGAAGGCTTGGCGCCATCTACCTTTAAGGAAAACACCAGATCGGAAAAGTCCTGGATACATTGTTCCTGATTCTTGTCATCACAGAAGGCCCATATCTCCGCATAGGAGTCTCCCACTTCAAAAATGGCATCCAGCAGATACTTATCCTTTCCGTCGGATTTAAACTTCACCATGACAAAATGAGACGGATATCTTCCATAATTAAAGGGTACCGCATCTGTCTGATAACTGCCATTATAGGGCGGATCCAGAAACTTAGCCACATTCTTCTCCAATACCTTTGTTATATCCTCGCCGGAGGAAGCACAATAAGGAGCCACATGGAGGTGGATATTATCCAGATCACCGGCCTTGGGCGATATAGTAATGGAATGCTCCAGTGCATCAACCCCGCCAAAATCCGAACCTTCATTGACCATAAAGGACAGACCCAGATCCGAGGAATGATAAGATGTCAGATTGTCCTTATACTCACCTGTAACCTGGAAGCTCTCAGCCGCATGTTTGCATGCCTCCTCTACATTACCCTTCAGGGAACCGGGATCGATATAGTACCAGACATAATAGCAGCCATAACCGCCGTGTCCGCTATAGAGATAGAGCTGATTTCCCTTCCCCAAATCCACATGGGCACATTGCTCTTTATAGCTTTCCACCGAGATACCCTTCACATCTACCGTATCCAGAACATGAAACCAGGATTTGAGGAATTGGGAATCACTTTCAATAAGCTCCTTGAAATCAGCTGCCCCATAAATCCCGGTATTTCCGGCAATATTGTGATGATTCAAATCCTCCTGGGCCAAAATCCCCTGGGCCGTATTCGAGGTAAATCCGGCCACCAACAGGCATTTGGAACCACCGGTTTCCTCATTATCAGTAAAGACCACATTTCTGCCGGGGTGATTCTCATCCTCAGTAATATAAAAGGCCTCAGGATATTCCAGATTAAACTCCGCACTGCTGCTGGTATAGGTCTTATAGGCCCCACTAAGTGTGAGCCCTTTGCCGTCTCCGGAGCCCTGTCCTACATCAGACGGTACAATGAAATGGGGTGCGTCCTCGTCGGTCCCGCCCTCAGTCGGACTCTCTGAGGCCACTATGTCAGCTACTTGCCCTGTCGCTGCAGTCTCCGTTTCCCGACCGGCCTCAGTTGAAGCGGGGGCAGAAGCCACAGCATCATCCTTCTTTCCTCCCGAAATAAGGATAACAGCCGCAACAATTCCCGCTACCGCAATTCCTCCGCCAATTAGCGCAGGAATAAGCCATTTAGCGCCTCCCTTTTTCTGGGAATCCTCACCGGCCCCATTTCCCCGGCTCCGGCCAATCTCCTGCTGACCAAAACTCTGGGATTCTGCCGTCTCCTGATTCCCGGTCTGACCCGTCAAAACCTGCCGGGCACCATTCTGACCTGCATCCGTCTGGGCAGGGTCATAATTCCCCTGGCCGTGATTCTGGGAAGCGCCATAATTCTGGCCCCCGTCCTGACCCTGGTAGTCTGCCGGATTATAATTCCCCTGGCCGTAATCCCGGGAAGGGCCATAATTCTGATCCCCGTCCTGACTCTGGTAGCCTGCCGCCGGATTATAATTTCCTCCGCCGTAATCCCGGGAAGGGCCATAATTCCGATCCCCGTCCTGACTCTGGTAGCCCGCCGCCGGATTATAATTCCCCCCGCCGTAATCTTGGGAAGAACCGTAATTCTGGCCGTCCTGGCCCTGATAGCCCGCCGCCGGATTATAATTCCCCCCGCCGTAATCCTGGGAAGGACCATAATTCTGGCCGCCCTGACCCTGATAAGCCCCGGTCCAGTCCGAATTCTGCCCGCCATAATTCTGGGGACTACCATAATTATAAGCCCCGTCCTGACCGCCATAAGGCGGATTCATGCCATAATTCTGCTGGCCGTAATTCTGGGAGGGGCTGTAATTCTGCCAGTTCTGTCCGCCATATTGCTGACTCTGGGCCATATCGGGAATATCCTGGCCCATTAGCCCCTGCTTTAATTCCCCCATAGTCTGGTAGCGGTCAGCAGGCTGGACAGCAAGCCCCTTCAGCAAAGCGGCCTCCACATTATCCGGAAGCTTTGCCCCCATATTATTGGGCGGGACCAAATCATCCTCATCCAGGCGATCTATAGAATCCGGAGGCCGTCTTCCCGTAATAGCAAAGTAGAAACTGGCAGCCACAGAATATACATCCGTAAATGGTCCCTGTCTGCCGCGACGGGTGTATTGCTCTTTTGGCGCAAATCCATGCTTTAGAACCACGTCCAGACTCTTGCTCCGGTCTCCCAGACTGTATCTGGCAGCGCCAAAATCCAAAAGCTTTACCACTCCATCATTAGTAATGAAAATATTATCAGGGGTCACATCCCGGTGAATTATGCCCTTGGAATGCACGGAGCCCAGGGCATCCATAACAGGTCCCATAATATTCATGGCTTCCTGCCAGGGAATCCTGCCACCGTGAACCTCCAAATACTTCTGGAAACTCTGGCCCTCCACATATTCCATGACAAAATAGGCCGTCCCGTTCTCCTCGAAGTAACTGTAAACCCTGACGATACCGGGATTTCCAATAAATTCCGCCAAAGTCTGGGCTTCCTTCAAAAAGCAATCCTTACCATAATTAAAGCTGTCTGTCATCTGTGCAGATAAAGGCACGACAGTAACCTTATTTACCCTGGTCGCCATGGTGTCAGGCAAGTATTCCTTTAAGGCCACCAGCTGCCCGGACTTCCTATCCACTGCTTTATAGGTGATTCCAAAGCCGCCCTGCCCCAAAATATCTCCAACAATGTACTTGCCCTGTAACACAGCATCCCGACGCAGTGCTAACGGATATTTTTCCCTGTCCCTCTCAGCCATAATTCAAAATCCCCTTCACAGATCCCTAGAAGAATCCCAAATTTGCATAAAAAATCACTACTCTATTATATAATTCAAACCCCTATCCGTCAATGAAAACGGTTAATTAAGAAGGCCCTATTTCCCATTGAACTCCGGTATGTACATAATATAATACTATCTAAAATATAAAGAATTCTCTTGACACAAAAAATACTGAGTATTATAATTTTTCAGAATCGTCATGGGGAGGAATAGTTTGTAAGGAATTTCATATTACATTTCATTCGTGCAATCATGGTATTCCCGGCAGCTTTCATGACGGTGAAAAATTTTACCTAACAGAATTTATCTTGTTCTCTTATATGGGCACACATATGAAAGAACCGGAAAAGTTTCTGGGAGGAAAGGTATAGTAGTTATTTTTAAGAGAGGTAGGAAAGATGAGAAAGAACTGGAAGAAAGTATTATCAATGGTTCTCGCAGCATCTATGGTATTCAGCATGAATTCCATCGCTTTTGCGGATGAGATCGTTGTCGAGGACACTAACCTTGAGGCAGATGTAGCTGTTGAGGAAGC
>JAILCB010000034.1 GCA_024680595.1 Lachnospiraceae bacterium
CCTTTTCTGCGTAGGCTGGAAGCCAAGCGCCTTATCCATCCATGTGAAAGGGGACCGCCCGTTGGCAGTCCCCCTATTATTACTTTATTAAGTGCTTTTAGCCTCTCTAATCGTCATCTGTCGAGGAGGCGGGTTTTATCAGGAAGGTCAGGTAACCTATATAACCGTCATATTTCTTTTTGCCAAAGATAATCACCTGGGCCGTAGAGGTTCCGGCAGAAGTTCCTTTATTATTGTAATAAACACAATAGAGGTTTCCGCTGCCCACATTCTTGCCGTAGAGCTTGACCGTGGGCTTGGGCTTTAGGTAGTCTCCGGTATATGTATAGGATTTCTTTATGGAGATCTCCGCATCCGTATTGATGCGCATGGGCTTAATCAGGAAGTAGCGCACAATCTTTCCGGAATAGGTGGCATTCTTGCCTCCCATGGCCGTTACCGTAACCGTTGCCAGGCCCGGATTCTTATTGGCCTTATATTTGACACTCTTGTAATCCACGCCCTTCACCAGCTGTCTGCCGGTATCCGTATCATAGAGGGTAACCTCCGGAGTATACTTGGCATTGGTGAATTCCACCTCATGGATATCATCTGTCCAAACCTCCCCCTGATAGGAAAGAGTCATAGTAATGGTGGAGTCGCAGATGGGCTTGGGTTTATTGGCCTTCTGGATTTTGAATTTCTTTTTCACGGTATTTCGGAAGGCCCCGATACCGGTAATCATGACCGTATTGGTCTTGCCGGGGGCGTTTGTGCCCTCTATGGAGCCCACCGTATAGTCTACCCCCTCTGTCAGGGTCAGATAATGGCAGGTTTCCGGAATCTTATAGCGGACCACTATATTGTCCTGGGTATAAGCCCCGTTCTCCAGGTATTCCCGGTTCTCCACGCCATATATCTTGCAGCTTCCTATTCGGACCGGAGTACTTACAATCTTGAAGGCCGCCGATATTTCCCCGGAAAAGGCGGTGCCGTCCCCTCTCACAATGACGGCTCCAATGCCCGCCTCCTTGTGATTAGCATAGGAGGTGGCATAGCGGTTACACATAATTACATATCCCGTATCTTTTAGCTTTAGTACAGCCATGGGGTTAATATTGCTGCCGGTATAGGACCATACATATTTCTCCAGGGCAATATCCAGATTATTCTGATCCGCCAGATCCGGCTTGTCAATGGCCTGGGTATAGGCCTTCACCCTGGCGGTCATGCTGATGGGGGAGTAGTAATAGGTCTTTCCACCGGAGGTATAGGTCCGTCCCAGGGACATACAGCTCTGAACCGCCCCGTCTGAGGGCCTTACGAAGTAGCAGTCTCCCACAGTGCCGAAGGCCTGGAAAAAGATATTGGCACTGACGGCATTATTGCTGGCACTTTCATCGGTATAGGTAAAGCCTATACGGTTAGTGTCATCTACAAAGCAATAATAGGGCTCTCCGTCATAGCGCTCTACGCCTATGGTGAACTGGTCGCCGGGATAGAGAATAATGGGATCCCTGAGCTCCAGCGTGTGGTAGCCGGTATAGGGCACATCTGCTGTAAAGGTTTCCACCGGGAACTGATTAATGGCATAATTAGATCCCGAAGAAGACTTTCCTACCTTGTGATAATAGATGGTAATCTTGTACTTGCCGGCATCCGCCACACCGATACCCACTGCCTTTAGCAGCTCTACATCATTTGTAGTATCGGACTTGGCAGTATAGGTGGTATAGGTGCGCCGGGTCTGGTAGGTGTCATAGCTGTTGCTGCCGTCATGGCTGTATACATGGGTATAATTATCTGCCTGGCCGAAGTCAAAGGCAACTGCTATACGATAGGCCTTGTTATAGGGCTGGAAGGTGCCGTCGGCATAGGAAATCCAGTAAAATCCCCCCAGAGTCTCGCCGGCGTCATCCGCCTGTTCATTGGACCTGCCGGTTCCATAGCTGTTCTTTACCAGGAAGCCGCCGTCCTTGGAGGGGGTTTTGCCATTGGCATTTGTGAATTTATCTCTGGGAATATTGTCGTCCCAGCCCACCACAGTAACCGCGTGGTTGGTGGTGGAGGGGGGAGAGGCCGTACTGAACCGGTAGCCGTTTAATGGGGCATAAATGCCGTTCTGGGAAGCCAGTATCTGTACGCCAACGGAGCCGTATTCCTGTATCAGAGTCTTAATAGCCTCAATGTCATTATTAGGTACCCAATAGGCATTCTCCAGATGGGCCGCATCGTTTAGGCCTTCATAGGCCATTTCATCCTTGGTGTGGAGATCCTGGCTGGGGCCTGCCCAACGGGCCAGGGCAAAGGTGGTCCAGGCCAGGCTTCCCGACGCCTGATAGAGTCTTTCATCATCCGGACCTATGCCCACTGTTCCGGAGGTGGCTGTTTTATTGAGATACATATAGGTTTTGTCGGTCTTGGAAGCATCGTAGCTGCTGTTTCCGGAGGTGGTATAATTGGCCCAGTCGCTGCGGAAATAATTATAGGTTTCCTTGGCTATCTGCTTTGGACTATATTGGTATTCACTGTCTCCGGCATAGCCGCCAAAGCGCTTCATCATGGCGGTTTCCGCCAGACTGGCGCTGGTATAGGCCCAGCAGAGGTTGGTTCCGGTCTGATCCCCGGGGCTATTGACGATTCCCTCCGCCACAGAGCTATAGTATTCGGGCAGGCTTACCTTGGTGGATTGAGCCTTGTACTCCTCCGGGAAACGGAAGAGGGTATCAATATTTCCGCCTGACATAGCCAGTTCATCCAAATCCACAGGGATTTCGGCGTTTACAGGGCCGACGCTATTATCGGAAAGGGCATCCTCCACATAGTCCACGTCCAACATATTGTCAGAAACCCCGTTTCCTGAGGGGGTAATGGGACTATTTCCGGAGATTGCCTCATCCTCTGTAGGATAGTCCAGGCCCTCATCATCACTGGGAAAGTCCAGACTATCGTCCTGGGTGGGGGAATTCTCCGTTTCGTTTTCGGAAGCACTGTCCTTATTGCTGTCGGAGCCTTCCTGGTCAGTGCTGTCATCATCTTCTGAGGAGGTGCCTGTTCCGGATTTGGAACTGTCCCCCTCACTGCTATCGGAAGAGCCGGACTCTGAATCCGCGGAATTGCTATTCTGGGAGGAGCCGGCATCCTGATTATCACTTTTTCCTGCTTCCGAACTCTCCTGGGAGCTGCTTTCCTCATCGCTTTCGGATCCGGTATTTATGGCCTTATCCTTGCCGGTGTCAGCTTCTGAGTCTGACGCTTTGGAGCCAGAAGTATCGGAGTCTGAAGCCTTGGAGCCAGAAGTATCGGAACCTGAAGTCTCGGATCCTGAGGCCTCCGTGCTGCCCGAGTCTCCGCTTCCGGAGGAGATTTCCTCCTCGCCGGTCTCCGCTATTGCCTCTTCAGATGAGATATCCTCGTCAGCCTCTTGGATGGAATCATCGGGGATTTCTTCATTAAGGGATGAAAGAGAGGTATCTTCCAAATATGTAATATCATCGCTGAGGATTTCGGCATTGCCGATTTCGCTGGCTACAGCAGAAAAAGGCGTCATGGTCACTGTCATTGCCATTGCCAGTAGGATGGCGGATAGTTTCCGATTCCTTTTTGTCATTGCTAACTCCTTTCAGGCGTCAATCCATATGAATAACCCTGTCCTATAATACCTTTCTGGCGAAAAGGTCAATTTCCCGTGGAAAAGCTAGGCTTTTACGGAGAAGGTGATTTTCCCGTATTTACCGTCCGGGGCTCCCAGAGCCTGCATACGGTAGGTCAGCTTGTAGTTCTTGCCGGCCACCACCTTTGACTTGTCCATAATAATCCTGGCCCTTAGGGCCCTGCCACAGGGATCCACAGTCCAAAGGGTACTAAAGGCGCCTTTTGGCACTTTGGAACTATCTGAAATATCCGTAATCGTATGGGGATCTACTGCGGCATAGGCAGGGGACTGTACAATAAGGTCAGTATAACATACTACTTTATTATCGGATAATTCTTCCGAAAATATTAACTTTTTTCCTGTCATACTCTTAAGTTTTAGTCCGGAGGCGTTGCGCCTGACCTTCAAAGAGACCGCCCGGGTCAGGGTTTTGGCATCCTGTCTGGGCTCCTGCAGGGTCAGGGTGAGGTTCACCGTGTCGCCGCCGGTGCGGAGAGCGGCATCGGAAACCGTGGACAGATAAATATCCTCTATGGCCTGGCTGTCCGGGTCGGAGACCGTTCTCAAAATATAGCTTTCGGACAGGCTGTCCCGGGAAAAGGCCACATTTCTCACTACAAGACCGGTATTCTTAATGATTGGCTGATAGTGGAAAGCGGTGCCTTCCCTTTGCAGGAGGTCCATCTTGCTTCCGGAAGCCTTTTTCATTTTGACTGTCTGCTCTTTGTCAGCAATCTTTACGGTAAAGGCCTTCTTTACTGCCTTGAAGTTGTCGTAATCCGAGTAGAGGAGCCAGAGCACCACCTTAAAGCTTTTCTTTTTGACACTTTCGCCCAGGCTGACCCGGACCGTATTTTCATTATCCAGCCTCACATTAACCCCCGCGGGAATTGTGGAGGGATATTTATCCGAATTGAGGGGGGCTATGGTCACACCCTCCGCAGTGGGCGTATTTAAGGCGAATTCGCCCTTGATTCCCCGGTTGAAGGTGATGGTTTTCTGGGTCCAGGCGGGAGAGGGATATTTGCTTTGCACCTTAATTGACAATTTGAGCTGTTTTAGCCTGTCTCCCGAGAACTTATCCTCCGGGACAAGGTTCAGTCTGTAATTGCCTTTTGTGGCCTTTTCGTTGGCGGATACCCCTATCCGGATAGCGGGGAAACCGTTATAGGAGGTGGGGGTCTCCGTGACTGTGAGTCCGGGCCCGGGATCGGATATTCCCTCTATATGGTAATTTCCTGATACATTAAAGACTAGGTAGGTCTCCCCGTAATCCCTGTTCTTCATGGCGTTTAGGACGATTTTCCGGGATGTGAGAAAGGCGGTTCTCCCCTTGAAGTTGGCGCTCAGGCTGTTAATGGAAACTCCGTCATTCTCTTCATCAAGAGAGGAGGAAAGGGTATTGGAGGCAGTTTCGTCAAGATAACTCGTGCCCGGAAGGCTATCGCCCTCCCAAACAGGCCGCTCTTCGGAAATAACCTCTTCTGCAGCTTCATAGCCAAATTCCGTCACTGAAGCCCCGCTAAGGGGGACCCGGTCACCGGCATGGGAAGACATTGCCCTGTTTCCGGAAGCGGAAATCCCGCTTTCCTCTCTTTCTTCGTCGAATAGCCCAATGACATTGGGAGAACCTGGCGTTTCCGCTCCTTCCGCCTTCAAATCCCCGCACAGGGGCGTCCCCAAGAGAGCCGCAGCAAGCAGCAGGCAAGTCAGCTTTCTATCTCTTAATTTCCTCATGTCAATAAATACCTCCGGAAAAACCATTCTAGAGAAGGAATTAGTCCTTTGAAAACCGGCATCTTTCTCTTTAGACAAAAGATCAATGGACATCCGGTTTTGATCTATAGGATAACATAACACAAAATCTGTTAGAGATTATAGCACAAATCCGCAATTGTTTGAGTTGATACATGGAAAGCTTTTTCAGAAAGGGAGATTTGACAGGAAAATGCCGGAAAGTGCCCCTTGAAAGGTCAGAGTTCCCTGGGGGCGGGTCTGAATTTTTAATTCCAAATAGAAATAGAATCCGGTATAATCAAAAAAAGAAACCCACAAACCCTGTGTTACGCAAGGCTCGCGGGCTTCAGCTGCTAACCAGAATCGAACTGGTGACCTCATCCTTACCAAGGATGCGCACTACCGACTGTGCTATAGCAGCACTTTTTCTGCAACGGCGATATTCTATCAAAGCAATTTCAATTTGTCAATAGTGGATTTTGAAAATTTCTATAATACATATTTGACCCGTAAAGGAGGATTATTATGAAGAGAAAATTATTGAGTCTGGTCCTGACCTGCAGTCTGATTTTGGCGGCCTGCGGATCCGGAACCGGGGAAAAGGCCCCGACGGCCGGAAATCCGTCCGGGACCAGTGAAACAGCGAAGGAGGGCGCGGATACTGAAACGGAAGAAAAGGCATCCTCAGATGCGGCCGAGAATTCTGAAAGCCCTGAGGACTCTGAAAGCGCCAAGGCTCCGGATTCGAAGTGGCTTAATCCCGGGAAGGGTGAGAGCGTCCAGGATATTGTTGGAAGAATAAAGGAAGGAGATGGGGAAAAAGGAGAGGATGAGAATGTTAATGAGAATGAAACTTCATCCGGCTCCGGGGTTTTGGATGTAGTAAATTCCCCTGTCTCGGAACTGGAGTATGTGGGCGACATGTATATAGAATACCGCTATCCGGCTCTGACTCTGGGGTATTACTCCATAGCTGACGGAGAGATGGTTACGGATTCCGCCCATGCCGGCCTTGCAAAGTCTCTGGATTCCTATAATAAGAAGGTGAAGGCTCTATGTGAAGAGGAGAAGAAGTCGCTGGCAGAGATGGCGGAGGATGCTCAGGCCGACGGGGCTTCTTTCGCGCAATTCACCCTTACCTATGACGCCTATGTGACCCGGGCGGATATGAAGGCCATGTCCTTCTATGAGCAGTCCTATGAATTTGCGGGCGGGGCCCATGGCTCATCTGCCTGGACCACCCATAATTATGACAGTGAGACGGGGTCGGAGCTGGGCTTCAAGGATGTTTTCACGGATGTGGACTCCCTTCCCGCCCTCTTTGCCGACGGATTCCGTTCCGCCTATTCGGATATGACCTTTGATAGTAATATAGAGGATAGAATCCGCCAGTCTATAGAGACCGGGGATGAGCAGATTCTCTTCTCCCTGTCCTATGGCTGTGTTCATATTTTTGCCCAGGACTATTTCCTGACATCCCATACCGGGGGGCAGAAAATCACCCTTTCCTATTCGGATTATCCGGATTTGGTGAAAAAGGAATGGCAGACTGAGCCCGATGAATGGATACTTCCCCTGAATTACTATTCGGATTACATGATCGATAATAAAAGGGTATCCATGGATTGGGAATATACGGGAGTGGACGATGTGGACTGGAATTTCTCCGTCAATGGAAATAAGCATAATGAGAAATTCTTTGCCTATCAGCCGAACTGCTACCTGGTAAAAGCCAAGGGGTTGAGCCTCCTCTATCTGAGGATTCCGGTGGGGGATGTTTCCATGATAAGTAATGTATATGAAATCACAAATACTGACCTAAAACTTATCGAGCAAATTGACTATGCCCCTTACTCCAAGTTTAGCCTGAATCCTAATAGGATGCTGCTCAGCCTGAATGAATATGTGGACCAGAGTCCCTCTATGCTCTTGCCCTATGGAGAGTACCATGTTGACTATGACGGCCTCCCGGTGATAAATGAGGAGGTCTACGGCCTGGAGGGCAATGATGTGATACTGAAAGAGGCAGCCCGGGTCAATCCTCCCGATCCGGAGGATGCGGCTGTGTCCGGAGGAATGTGGAATTTGGCCAAGGGAACCCGTCTCACGCCCTTGAGGACGGACAGAAAGACTTATGTCGATTACATTACGGAGATGGATCAGGTCTGCAGGTTTGGGATTGACAAATTCGCCTATGACATGCAATTGGATAATTTCGGCACCCCGGAGGATATTTTTGAAAGGGCGGATTAATAAGATCTTATAAGGGGCGTTTGCTCTTAGCGATACCCTTGTCCTTTTGCCCGGCCTCAAGTCTCGCGCGTGAGGCCGGGACTGGGGTTGGGGTCAGCCGCCGGTCGGCCTTAGCCGACATAGTTCATTTCGGCGGGTCTGCGATAAAAAAGGGGCTTCTGTCTGCCCCCTGTTTAGACCCCGGAACCCCCGCGTCACATGGAAGGTTTCGCTTAGTGCTGCTTCGTTCCCGACCTGACACGGTTCACGAATTTCCATTGCGCGGGACCGGAGCCTGAACAGATATCAGACATAAGCCCCTAATCAGTATAGAAATAGATTGTCAATATGCAAAGACTAAAAAAATAGTGAGGATATTATAGCGGTTTGAAGGTCATGTGTCAATAAGCCGGGAGAATGGGATTATTTTGGATATTTTCCGGCGGCAGGACAGGATAAATAGGATCATTCGGGGTCAGGAAGTAATATAAAGGACGAAAACTAATACAATATTTTGATAGAAAAAATATCTGACTGTGGTATAATATGATACTGCTCTGTCGAAATAGTGAATTACCCTTAGATGAAAGGGTCTTGGAGATTTTTCCATGGGGTGTCATTTCAGGTGAAGACATCCGGAGGGTGATAATGGCGGAAAAAGAAGTTCAGAATTATGAAGGAGTGGATAGTTGGGAGACTATTATGCTCCTATACAGGTCTGCCTTGAAGGAGATGGGTACAAAACTGGGAATTCTAAATGAGGAATTTCAGCATGTTCATTTGTACAATCCCATCGAGCATATCAAGTCGCGAATAAAAACGCCCGAGAGTATTGTGAAAAAGCTGCGGAAGAGGGGTTACGACTCGACCATCGAGAATATGGTTAAGTATGTAAATGATATTGCGGGAGTCCGTATTATCTGTTCCTTCAGCTCGGATATTTATCGGGTAGCTGATATTTTGGCCAATCAGAATGATATCAATGTGCTGTCTATCAAGGATTATATCAAGAATCCCAAGGAGAGCGGCTACAAGAGTTATCACATGATAGTCACAGTCCCGGTATATTTGTCGGATGGTGTGGTGGATACCAAGGTGGAGATCCAAATCCGGACAGTAGCCATGGACTTTTGGGCCAGTCTGGAGCACAAGATTAATTACAAATTCGTGGGAGATGCTCCGGAGCATATTAAAAGGGAGCTTTTTGAATGTGCGGAAATGGTTTCGGATTTGGATGCCAAGATGATGTCTCTAAATGAGGAGATTCAGTCGGTGGCAGGCCAGTCGGGAGAGATTCTGGATTTCGGAAAGCGGGCGGAGGCCAAGCACGAGACCGAGCGGATGGTGCTGAAAGAGCGCTATTACGGGGAGGCAGAATGAGGAGTGCCCCGAAGCCGTTGGGCCCCGGGGCTATTATGAATAATCACCTGTGTTTTCTTTTCTTGAAGATAGCAGTCAGATGTGGATGATTTATGAACATTTTGTAAATCTATGGTAAAAATTTACAAATTCCTCCTGTTATAATATAATGTGGTTATACATGTTCCACAAATATAGGGTGGCTGATTTCATGATAATGACCCTTTTTATCTGCCGGGATTCATAAAATTAGGTCTCTATCTTGCTAGTCAGACTGAAAAATGATAATATCTGTGTAAATTATTGCGGGGTGCGTATGGACGATTATATGGACAAGCTTATAGACCGAGTTAAGGCTTTGGGCGAATCGTCCACGGATGGGGACCTGGTCTTTGATTCGAAGCGTCCGGATTTTGATAAAAGCCTTTCGGAAAAGCCGGGAGGCGGTTTTTCGGATCCGGATCTTTCCGGGGAATCCGCGAACGGGCAGGGACGGGGATCGTCGGAGATAGCCTTTAAGGAGGTTACGCCGGAGGATATGAAGAAAGGGACGTTCGAGAGAGGGGCGTCATCCCTGCAGAGTTCTGGTAAGACTGCTTTTCTGGACATGCCCACGGAGAGAATTTCCGGGGGTGATGGCTTGGGTGTTAGTGATTTACAGGACTCCGTAGCGAAGGCTTCGCCGCAAGGCGGGGCTGATTCAGGAAAGTCACCCGGTGCCGCTTTTTTCGTGGGCAGATCACCTGGCACTGCATCTGTCGCGGAAAGTCCTTCATCTGCGGAAAGCCCTTCTGATAGAAAAGGGGTCAGGGATTCTTCCGAGGGACTGGACGGGAAAGAGGGTCTGGCGGCCATTGCTTCCTTGAAGGAAACTCTTTCACAGCAGGTTCATCAGGAGAATGTCAGGTGCTATCGTAATAGCCAGGCGGTAATTAATGATAGCGAAAAGAAAATAAGAGAAGAGCTTCAGGCAAAATATAAGAGTCTGAAGCGTATTCTGATCTTTTTCCTCTTCCTGGGAATTTTGAATCTGGCGGCAATTATATATTTAATATTACATCTATGCTTTAATTTATAGAATTAGGCTTTTTAAGCGCGGGATTTCCGAATGCGGTTCCTTGCCGCATTCGGAAAGTCATAAATAGGAGCAGGGATTTGCCCTTGGACGGTCCCATGGTTAAAGTCAGAATTCTCGCAGGGATGCGGATTGGGAGATGTCAGCTGACACCGGCCGGAATTCTGTGCCAAGCCTCCCGAGCGAGACTTGAAGAAAAGAATCTTTTGTAACAGAGGTTGCAGCAGGATGAAAGATAGTGTAGTTCCTACAGAACAATATGTGATTCGTGGCGGGGTTCCGCTACAGGGCGAGGTTGAGATCGGCGGCGCGAAGAATGCGGCATTAGCTATTCTGGCAGCCGCCATTATGACGGATGAAACTGTTACCATCGAGAATATGCCCGACGTCAGGGATACCAATGTGCTTTTGGAGGCTATGGGCGGTATCGGTGTCAGGATAGAGAGACTGGACAGGCATACCGTACGGATTAATGGGGCCATGGTCCAGAATGTCAATATAGAGTATGAGCTTATCAAGAAAATCAGGGCTTCCTATTATCTCATCGGAGCTCTGTTAGGCAAGTATAAGGAGGCGGAGGTTCCCCTGCCCGGGGGCTGTAATATAGGCAGCAGGCCCATTGATCAGCATTTGAAGGGATTCCGGGCCATCGGGGCGGAAGTGAAGATATCTCACGGATCTATCATCGCCCATGCAAAGCGTCTTATCGGGGCCCATATTTATATGGATGTGGTTACCGTGGGAGCCACCATTAATATCATGATGGCCTCCTGCATGGCGGAAGGAAAGACCATTATCGAGAATGCCGCAAAGGAACCCCATGTGGTTGACGTAGCCAACTTCCTAAATAGTATGGGGGCAAATATTAAGGGGGCGGGAACGGATATCATCCGCATTAAGGGAGTGTCCAGGCTCCACTCAGCCACTTATTCCATTATTCCCGACCAGATTGAGGCAGGGACCTTTATGTTTGCGGCGGCGGCAAGCCGGGGAAATCTCCTGGTGAAGAATGTGATTCCTAAGCACTTGGAATCCATTACCGCCAAGCTCATTGAGATTGGCTGCGATGTGGAGGAGTTTGACGATTCCGTCCGGGTGAGCAGGACCGGGGAATTGAAGAGTACTCAGATAAAGACTTTGCCCTATCCCGGTTTTCCTACGGATATGCAGCCTCAGGCGGGGGTGGTTCTGGCTCTTTCAGAGGGTGTAAGTACTATCACGGAGAGTATTTTTGAGAACCGTTTTCGATATGTAGATGAGATTATCCGTATGGGCGCCAATATCCGGGTCAAGGGTAATACCGCCATCTTTACAGGGGTCTCCTCTCTTACAGGTGCCAGGCTCACCAGTCCTGACCTGAGAGCAGGCGCGGCTTTGGTGCTGGCGGCGCTTTCTGCGGACGGAGTATCGGTAATTGATGATATTTATCTCATTGAAAGAGGATATGAGGATTTCGAGGTAAAGCTAAAGAAGGTGGGGGCCCGGATCGAGCGGGTATCCAGCGAAAAGGAGATTCGCAAGTTTATCCTCCAGACAGAGGCCGTGTCCTAAGGATTTCTCATTGGCCTGCCCATAATTTCAGATAATACTGTTCAATAAAGGCTGTTGCACAAACAAGTTCAGTGCAACAGCCTTTTCTAGTATCACGGGCGTGCCGTCAGTCTACTCGATCATAACTGGGCCGGACTTCCGTAGGGGCTTTTGACGGATTATTGAGCCGATCCTGTCAAAAGCAGACGGCCTTCCGACTAAGAATATAATAGAATTCACAAAATCATCTGATTTGAAACACAGATTAAACACATTTTGTTTGTAATATATGCAAAGTACAGTTAAAGTACGAAAGAACTTTATGGTTGCTGTTGTGGGGTTCAAAGAAACGAGGGATATATTATGAATGAAAAAGATAATGTCGAAATTGGAATTGAGAAGACTGAGGAAGTAAATGAAAAGGCATTGCCTGTAGTTTATAATGAGTACAAGAATCCTGTAAAGGATGGTGAGGAGACCGAGGGAAAATACAGCCGGCATGAGTTTCCTGATAAGGATATGAGCAAGGCTGCGGCAGAAACCGGGAACCAGTCCTTAGAAAAGGCAGGGACTTTTACATTATCCGGGGACCCGTCTCCTGAAAACAGTACCCTTGACCAGGCAAAGGATTCAGTAGCTTCCATGGAGGATGAGAATACTCCGAAGTCACCCGTAGATACGCCTGTTCTAACGGCGAATAGTGACAGTGAAGCAGCTAAGAGTAATCCTACCTTCACAATGGACGGCCCTACAGGAAATCCGGATTCCCATATTCCTGTTGAGCCCGTTAAGACAAAAAAGAAGAAAGGATTCTGGACCAAGCTGGGTATAGCCGCGGCTGTGGGAGTGGCAGCGGGTCTCTGTGTCGGGGCCGGAATATATTTCTCAAATCACTCCTCATTACAGAATAGTACCGTGGCCAGTGAGAACGTAACCAAAAGTACTGGCTTAGCTGCGGCAGATGAGGAAGAGGCCTCTGCCGGGGACAAGGACGCCGCTACTAAGGAAAATGCGGAGGATGCCGCACCGGCCCAGAGTACGTCCAGACAGGAACGCCCCAATAGAGGGCCTAAAGACGTAGAGGAAGAGGAGACCACTAATGAGGCCGGAACGGATAGGACGGCTCCCGTTAGCAGTGCCGCCAGGGCTGCAGGGGATGTTTCAGATGTAGTCGAAGAGGTCATGCCCGCCATGGTGTCTATTACCAACGACCTGACGGTTCAGGGCAGCTACTTTGGAAGGCCCTACAGTCAGGAGGCCGAGGCTTCCGGTTCAGGAATCATTGTAGGGGATAATGGAAATGAGCTCCTCATTGCCACAAACCAGCATGTTGTGTCCAATGCCAACACATTGGGTGTGCAGTTCATCGACGGAAATGAGGCCGAGGCTAATCTGAAGGGTGAGGATGAAGAGGCGGATCTGGCTGTGATAGCAGTAGAGAAGAGCGCACTTTCAGAGGAAACCCTGAAGTCAATTAAGGTAGCGACCCTGGGCGATTCCGATAATCTGAAGGTTGGCCAGGTCACCATCGCCATTGGAAATGCCATGGGTTATGGCCAGTCCGTGACTACCGGTGTTGTCAGCGCCCTGAATAGAGAGGTCAAACTGGATAATGGAGTCCACAAGCTGATTCAGACCGATGCCGCCATCAATCCCGGAAACTCCGGCGGAGCTCTTTTGGATATTGAGGGCAGGGTTATCGGTATTAACGAGGCAAAGCTGGCTTCCAGCGAGATAGAGGGTATGGGCTATGCCATTCCCATCTCTGTAGCAAAGCCTGTTATCGAGCTCTTTGGCAGCCAGGATACCAGGGCGAAGAGCGACGAGGAGAAGAGAGGTTATCTGGGAATTGCCGGAATCGATATTACAGCAGAGGTATCAGAACAGTATAATATGCCCAGAGGAGTCTACATTGAGCGTGTTGGCGAGGGTCTGGCCGCTGATAAGGCGGGACTGAAGAAGGGCTTTATTATCACCAAGTTTGACGGACAGACAGTTCAGACCATGAAGCAGCTGCAGAATCTGATTTCCTACTATGAGCTGGGTTCGGTGGTGGAATTAACCGTTCAGGAACCGGAAACCAATTCCTATGGCTATAAGGAAACGGTCTATCAGGTAGAGCTGGGGCCTTCCATATCCGATCAGATTGAGGGAAATCAGGGAAACCAGAACGGGGATAATTCCGGTAATAGCGGCAACAATGGTCAGAACGGCCAGGACGGCCAGGACGGAGGCTATGGCTATTGGGGTTTCGGTGATAATTACTGGGGACTGGATGACGACTTCTTCAATATGTGGTAAGAGATTTCAGTAACAATTGGTTTTGAATTAGGGGGACTGATCGACATTCAGTCCCCTTTTGTGGTATTATTAAAAACGTTTCTATCTAATGGGGAGGGGAGATTCCTTTCGTCCTCATTAGGCAGGCAATTGAAGTATTGAATTAGGACGAGTTGACGCGACCCCTGGGTTGGGACTCTTAGAGAAAGGTAATTATGAGCGACGAAGAAAAGAATGGTGGCGGGACAGAGGAATTCTGCTCTATTTGCAGAAGATCAGAGAAAAATGCCGGGCAGCTCTTTAAGCTGCCCAATGATATTAATATTTGTCAGGACTGCATGCGAAGCGCCCTGGAACACCTGAATAATTTTGACTTATCTTCCTTTATGCCCCTGAATGGCTTCCAATTTGGCTTCCCCATGCCGGATATTAATAAGGGGAATGGAAAGGAAGAGGCTGTGAATGATGCCGGTCAGGATGTGAAGGGCGGGGACTCCGCAAAGACTTCAGATGCAGACAGTAAGGAGGATTCTGCATCGGCAGAACCGGATGCCAAGGACACAAATACGGCTTCCGGGAGTGGGGATGATTCCAAGAAGGATGAAAAGAAAGACGACAAGAAGGATGACAAGGGAGGAAAGGGCGGCTTTAATTTTGGCATGCCCGGGGGCTTCCCCAATATTCAATTTCTGAATTTACAGGACTTCATGGGCGGTGTTCCGGGAAAGAAGAAGGTGAAAAAGTCTTCGAAAGAGGATTTAAAGAAGGATTTTGACTTTTCCAAGCTGCCCAGGCCCCACAAGATCAAGGAGATGCTGGACAAGTATGTGGTGGGGCAGGAATATGCCAAGAAGGTGGTTTCTGTCGCGGTTTATAATCACTATAAAAGGATAGAGGCAGAGCTTTCCGGCAAAAATGATGTGGAGATAGAGAAGTCCAATATTCTCCTGCTGGGCCCGACGGGCTGTGGAAAGACTTATCTGGTAAAGACCCTGGCCAAGCTTTTGGATGTGCCCCTGGCCATTGCGGACGCTACCAGCCTGACCGAGGCCGGCTATATTGGAGATGACATCGAGTCTGTCGTGTCCAAGCTCCTGGCCGCCGCCGACAATGATGTGAACCGGGCGGAGCGGGGTATCATTTTCATTGATGAAATTGACAAAATCGCCAAAAAGAAGAATACCACCAGCAGAGATGTCAGCGGGGAAAGCGTGCAGCAGGGTATGCTGAAGCTCCTGGAGGGGTCGGAGATTGAGGTTCCGGTGGGGGCCAACAGCAAGAATATGATGGTTCCCCTTGCTACTGTGAATACCAAGGACATTCTCTTTATCTGCGGCGGCGCCTTCCCGGATTTGGATGAAATCATCCGGCAGCGGCTGAGAAAGGAAACTTCCATCGGCTTTAATGCAGAATTAAAGGACCGCTGGGACAAGGAAAAGAATATTCTGAAAAAGGTTCGGGTGGAGGATATCAAGAAATTCGGAATGATTCCAGAGTTCATCGGACGTCTGCCCATTATATGTCCCATGGAGGGCCTCACGGAGGATATGATGGTTCAGATCCTAAAGGAGCCCAAGAATGCCATTATGAAGCAATATGTGCGTATGCTGGAAATGGACGAGGTAAAGCTGGAGTTCACGGATGAGGCCCTGCATGCGGTGGCCAAAAAGGCCATGGAGCGGGATACGGGAGCCCGTGCCCTGCGTTCTGTTATTGAGGATTTCATGCTGGATATCATGTATGAAGTGCCCAAGGATGATAATATTGGAACAGTGAGGATCACAAAGGAGTATATCGAGGGAACAGGCGGTCCTGTTATTGAGCTCAGGGGTATAGATGTGCCTAGGATTGAGGAGAAGCCTGCCCCCGAAGAGGCTCTTGTGTGACCCCGGAAAGGAAGGAAGGGTGATTGGCAAAGGGAGAAATGGAGACAGCGGACAGCTGAGAGCCTTCCTTATCTGCTGCGGCGGAGCGGCCGGTCTGGCTCTTTTGGATCAGGTCATGAAGGCCCGGGCGGACCGGCATCCCCAAAAGGGGGTCGTGAGAAACCGGGGTTTTGCCGGCAATAGGATGGAGAAGCATCCAAAGCTGGTAACCGCCGTTTCGGCGGTCCTGACAGGCTGTGCAGGCTGGATTCTATATAGCGCCTGTGAGGAGAGAAGGAGGGATATTTGGAAGCCCTTCCTCATCCCCCGGCTGGCCGGAGGAGGGGGCAAAGGGCCTCATAAGGCTGTCCTTCTCTCTCAAACCGACATTCTGTCAAGTGTGGGCAAGAGAAGAGCCGGCAATCTGGAACTGCTTGGCAGGAGCCTGATTCTATCGGGGGCTCTCAGCAATACCCTGGACAGAGTCAGGAAAGGATATGTAGTTGATTATATTCCCATAGGAAAGTATTTCTATAATATAGGAGACTTCTGTATTTATATAGGGACAGGGGCTGTACTTGCAGATTTTGTAAAGGATCTTCTCCATAAATAAGGGGAGGGCAATTATTAGGAGATAGGAATGGAAAAGCTGACGATCGATGAGGCTAAGAGAATAAATGGAACTATGGTAGAGGAAGACCATCTGCTGCTGCATGCCGCTAATGTGGCGGCGGCCATGGGGGCCATGGCAGAGTACTTCGGAGAGGACAGGGAGCATTGGGAGGCCGTGGGATATCTCCATGATTATGACTATGAGAAGTATCCGGAGGAGCATCTGCAGCATACGGAGGAGCCTCTCCGGCAGCTGGGCGTTCCCGAGGAGGATATCCGGGCCATAATGTCCCATGGATATACAATCTGTAGTGATGTGGAGCCCAGGACCAATATGGAAAAGAGCCTATTTACAGTGGATGAACTGACGGGAATCGTTCAGGCCGCCGCCAGGATGCGGCCAAACGGCATTACGGATATGGAGCTAAAGAGCTTCATGAAAAAGTGGAAGGACAAGCGCTTTGCCGCTAAGTGCAACCGGCCGCTTATTCTCCAGGGCTGCCAGATGCTGAATATGGAAGTCCGGGATGTGGCTGACATTGTCATAAAGGGCATGAAAGAGCATGCGGTGGAGCTTCAATTAACAGGCACGGAAGGCTGATAATACAGGAATAGAGACTTTACCATAGTATTTGTTTGAAGGAGAACTTTATGTCTAAGGAAACAGAGGCGTCGGGTGCAACTCAATTGGCAATTGACCTGATACCCAAGGAAAAGGTATCCCTCTTGAAGATCAAAATTGGAAAAGGGCACAGAAAGGATTCGGATTGGGACGAGATTAAGGAGATTCTATATTCCCATGACCTTTTCACAGCCCTGCCCGAGGGACGTATGGCCGGGATATTCAGCATAGATAATATTCTATGTGCGGATAATGCCTTAATCCTCTTCACCAATGCGGATGACTGCGGGAAATATCTCCATGATATTCTGGAGGAGCAGAAGGGGGAGGGGAATTACTTCCAATTGGGGACGGTTTCCCTGAGCTATGCCATAGAAGTGGCCAAGAAGGCCGGGAAGAATATCTATATTGACATACAGAAGGATATTAATCAGAAATTCCTGGTTTATGAATACGAGACAGGACTAATTAAAGTGACGATTTTGGGAAGAGGCTAGGCAAATTCACGCGTCCCATTCTTGCACACCATGTCAATTCGTGGTATTCTAAAATAGTTTTTGCTGAATTATAGCTTTATAAAAGGAGGATTATTGTGAGAAAATTTTTATCAGTAGTGCTGACAGGTGTTTTGGCATTATCTATGCTGGCCGGCTGCTCACAGAAGGATGTTGAGAAAGCGGCAGAGCAGTTACCTAGTCAGGCGGCAGAGGCAGCTAAGGAGATAGCAAGTCAGGCGGCAGAGGCAGGGGAAGCCATTGCCAGTGCGGCAGGGGATGTCATTAAG
Organism: Lachnospiraceae bacterium; assembly: GCA_024680595.1. GTDB lineage: Bacteria > Bacillota > Clostridia > Lachnospirales > Lachnospiraceae > NK4A144. The sequence continues at coordinate 17,731 of JAILCB010000034.1, forward strand.
GATGTGGAAAGCGCCGAGAATTCCGCATTTAATAAGGACACACTGGTTGTTGGCACCAATGCGGAGTTCCCGCCCTTTGAGTATGTCGGGGCAGATGGAAACCCGGACGGCTTTGATATTGCCCTCATGAAGGCCATGGGCGAATATCTGGGAAAGAAAATCGAAGTCCAGAATATGCAGTTTGATTCCCTGATAGCCTCCATCGGCAATAAGATCGATATTGCCATTGCAGGTATGACTGTTACCGAGGAGAGAAAGCAAAGCGTGGACTTCTCAGATTCCTACTATGATGCCGTACAGAGCGTTATCGTTCCCAAGGATTCGGCCATCAAGACTGCGGATGACCTCAAGAACCTGACCATCGGCGTCCAGCTGGGAACCACCGGAGACTTCATGGTTGCGGACATCGAGGGAGCAACCGCTTCTCAGTACAATAAGGGCGTGGATGCGGTCAATGACCTTCTGAACGGCCGTGTAGACTGCGTCATTATCGACAAGAACCCCGCCCAGGTCTTTGTTTCCCTGCACCACGATGAATTGGTGGCAATTGAGGGAACCGAGCTGGGATTTGAGGCTGAGCATTATGCCATTGCCATGCCAAAGGGAGATGCCTATCTGGTAGAAATGATCAATGGGGCTCTTGCAGCGCTCAAGGCGGACGGCACCTATGATGAGCTTGTAAAGAAGTACATCGAGGCACAGTAAGATGGTGTTTGGGACCCGCGCATTCTCTATGCGCGGGTTCTTTTTCCATCGCAGAGCTCCGAGATGAAATTTGTCGGCTAAAGCCGGCCGGCGGCTCGCGGACGAGAGGGTGCGATTTGCATCGTCCCTACTCGATTAAACAATTGCAGGGGGAAATATGCAAAATCTTGAACAGATGATTACGGCCGCTTTTATCACAGAAGACCGCTGGAAGCTCTATCTCAGCGGACTTGGGGTGACTCTGGAAGTGGCCTTTTTTGCTGGAATTATTGGACTGATTCTAGGAACGGTACTGGCCTTAATGAAGCTCTCCGTGAGACAAAACGGCAAGCCCGGTGTCCTGTCTATGATATCCACCATCTATGTGGATATTATCAGGGGTACGCCCAGCGTGCTGCAGCTCCTCATTATGTGGTTTATCGTCATGAAGTCCTCCAATAACGGGGTCCTGGTGGCTTCCATTTCATTCGGGCTTAATTCCGCCGCCTACGTTTCCGAGATTGTGAGAGGCGGTATTCTGGCTGTGGACAAGGGGCAGACAGAGGCAGGCCGATCTCTGGGCCTCACCAGCGCCATGACCATGAGGTATATTATCCTGCCCCAGGCCCTGAAAAACATCATTCCCCCTCTTGGGAATGAGTTCATTACCCTTCTAAAGGAAACCGCCATTGTAGGATATGTGAGTCTAAACGACCTGACTCGGGCCGCAAACCTGGTCCAGTCCAGAACCTATGAGGCCTTCATGCCTCTAATCGGGGCCGCAATTATTTATTTTGTGGTAATCAAGATTCTGACCATATTACTTGGCAGGCTGGAAAGGAGGCTCCGTAAGAGTGATAACCGTTAATCATATTGTGAAGGATTTCAAGAATGTAGATGGAACCATCAATCATGTTCTCTGTGACGTGAGCACGGAAGTGGACGCGGGGGAGAAGATTGTCATCGTGGGACCCTCCGGCTCCGGTAAAAGTACCTTCCTGCGCTGCCTCAACCTCTTAGAGCGGCCCACCGGGGGCCAGATTATCTTTGATGGCGTGGATATTACCGCCCCCAAGACCGATATTAATCTCATCCGGCGCAGAATGGGAATGGTTTTCCAGAATTTCAATCTCTTTAATAATCTGACGATTATGAAGAATCTTACCCTGGCTCCCACAAAGCTGGGTATTATGACCGAGGAGGAGGCCAAGGAGAAGGCTTTAGGGCTTTTGAAGAGGGTAGGGCTGGTGGATAAGTCGGATGTCTATCCCGCCTCCCTGTCCGGCGGCCAGAAGCAGAGAATTGCCATTGTGCGCTCCCTTTGTATGAATCCTGAGGTCATGCTGTTTGACGAGCCCACATCCGCCCTGGACCCGGAGATGGTGGGTGAGGTGCTGGATGTTATGCGTCAATTGGCCGAGGAAGGCATGACCATGGTGGTCGTCACCCATGAAATGGGCTTTGCCAGAGAAGTGGGTACCAGAGTGCTTTTCATGGCGGACGGCATCATTATGGAGGAGAATACACCCCAGGAATTCTTTGCGGCGCCAAAGACCCAGAGATTACAGGACTTCCTGTCCAAGGTGCTCTAGCATTTCAGGCTCCGGAAGGGATATTATTTCTGTATAAATAATGATGTCAGTTTGAAAGGAGGGGATGAAGGGATGAGACGGAAAGAAGACATAATGGCGGAAGTCGGAGAACTGGACAGACAGATTCAGGGTTATGACTGGCAGATTTCCGGCTTTAAGGGGGAGATTGCAAAATTAGAGGATAGAATCCAGTGGCTGAATTCGCAGATCGGTGCCCTAGAGGAAAAGAGTGCGGTTGCCAGGGACAGGAAATATCAGCTGAATCAGATATCCTTTTGCGATAATTGCGGCAGTGAAGTGTCTGCAGAGGATTTGTTCTGTCAGTACTGTGGCAGCAGGATTCTGAAGCAGACGAGTAATATCCAGGAGGACACCTGTCCCCAATGCGGCGCATATGTGGAGCCCGGATCCAGATTTTGCACTCATTGCGGATTCCGGCTTATGGACGGGAGTCAGGAGGATTCGGCATCGAATAATATGGTGCAGGACAATCCTGATGCACAATATAGCAATGCTTTTGAGCCTGAAGGGGATTCCCCAAGGGTGTCTGAAAAAGCAGAAGAGTCAATTGAAAAGCCGGAATTCCTATCCCCGGGTTCCCGGGAGGGCGGAGATAAGGGAGAGAGTTTTGGGGAGTCTTCCCTGAAGGCTAAAGAAGAGCCGGAGGAGTCTGCCCC
>JAILCB010000037.1 GCA_024680595.1 Lachnospiraceae bacterium
CAGAAGAGTATTGTAGACCTAATTTCCGCGGAATTGGACAAAGGCCGCAGTGCCAAGGATATTCTCAATGAATCCCTGCTGCCTGCCATAAATGATGTGGGGGAACTCTTTGACAGGAAAAAGTACTTTCTGCCCCAGCTCATTTCCAGCGGGGAAACCATGAAAACCGGGATTACCAGGATTGAGCCTCTGCTGCAGGAGGATAGGGACCCGGGGGAGGAAATGCCTACCATAGTCATTGCTACTGTGGAGGGGGATAAGCATGATATCGGCAAGAATTTAGTTATACTCATGCTAAAGAATTACGGCTTTCATGTGGTTGACTTGGGTAAGGATGTGCCGGCAAAGGTGATTATAGATGCGGCAAAGGAGTATAATGCCGATATTGTGGCTCTTTCCGCCTTAATGACTTCTACCATGCGGAAGATGGAGGAGGTCATTGAACTGGGCAAGGCTGAAGGCCTGAAATGCTGCTATATGATTGGCGGCGCAGTCATTACCCCGGACTATGCGGATGAGATTCATGCCCAGTATTCCTCGGATGCCGCAGATGCAGTGAAGGTGGCCAAGCGGATTCTGGGGATCCGCATGTGAAATGCCTGCACATGTATGTGAAATGGCGATTAATACATGTGAAATGCCTGCTAATGGGAATTGAAGTTTTCGAATAAATGGAGTAGGATGATTCGGGCGCAGTGTAAGCAATGCCCCACTTTATATGCTTAGCATTACATAGGGGTGCAGCCTGCTTGTTTCAAGAGGCTTAAAACCTTTCCTGAAACAGGACACGACCTATCCCGCGTTTATGAGCAGGGAGTGAAGCGGACTCTGAATGACTGCTTTACTAAGCCTATTGAACAAAGGTAACTCTACAGTTTTAAGATACATTTACTGTATCTAAAAGATATTATACGAGGAGAAATCATCATGAATGGTTCTGACGCAATGGCAAAAAGCCTTCTCAATGAAGGCGTAGACACGATTTTTGGCTATTCAGGCGTGGCCATAGACCCCTTCTGGAACAGTATGAGGAAGACGGATATAAAACAGGTCCTGGTTCGGACGGAGCAGAATGCGGGACACGCCGCCAGCGGTTATGCCAGAACCAGCGGAAAGGTAGGGGTCTGTGCCGTAACCAGCGGGCCCGGGGCCACCAATCTGCTGACCGGAATTGCCACTGCCTTTGCGGATTCCATACCCCTTGTCTGTATTACGGGCCAGGTGGATTCAGAGCTTCTGGGATCGGATGTGTTTCAGGAGGTAGATGTCACCGGAGCCGCCGAATCCTTTGTGAAATATAGCTATCTCATTAAGGATGTGAAGGATATTCCCAGGGTTTTTCACGAGGCTTTCTATGTGGCCAATACCGGCAGAAGAGGACCCGTTCTCATTGACGTACCCATAGACATTCAAATGAAGAGGATTCCCGACTATGACGAACCGGAAGGCGATCCCAAAATGAGGACCTATAAGCCTACGGTTAAGGGGAATTCCGTCCAGATAAAGAAGGTGGTCAAGGTCCTGGAGAGCGCCAAAAAGCCCTTAATCTGCTGTGGCGGCGGCGTTATTCTGTCCGGGGGGACGGAAGAGCTAAAGACCTTTGCAGAACGCCATAGCATTCCCGTGGTATCGACCATGATGGGAATCGGGACTTTGGAGTCCGATCATCCCATGTATTATGGAATGGTTGGGAATAATGGCCACGCCCTAGCTAACCGGGCCATGCGGGAATGTGATACCCTCATTATGGTAGGGGCCAGGGTGGCCGACAGGGCCGTATCATCGCCGGATCTGACCCTGGAGGGCAAGGTTCTCATTCATATGGATGTGGATCCTGCTGAAATCGGGAAAAATGTGGGTTCTACCATCCCTATTGTAGGAGATGCCAAGACCATCTTTGATGAGTTTTTGACGGTAGATTTCGAATGTAAGCATGAAAAGTGGATTGCCACTCTGGAGGAATACAGGGAGTCCATTCATGAGGAGAGACCTAATAATCCAGATTATGTAAACCCTACGGAGTTTGTACGAAAGCTTTCCCTGGCTATGGAAGAGGATGGAATTTATGTGGCGGATGTGGGACAGAATCAGCTTTTTTCCTGTAGGAATGTGATTATTCGCAAGGGTAAATTCTTGACCTCCGGAGGTATGGGGACCATGGGCTATTCCATTCCTGCCGCTATGGGAGCCAAGGCGGCCGCCCCTGACAGGCAGGTGGTGGCAGTTTGCGGGGACGGTTCCTTCCAAATGTCCATGATGGAGCTGGCTACCGCCAATCAGTTCGATTTGCCCCTAAAGATTGTTGTAATGCGAAACGGCTTCCTGGGTCTGGTCCGGGAGCATCAGCATTTCGCCTACCATGATGATTATAATATGGTGGATCTGGGAATGGACCCTGATTTGAATATGCTTTCAAAAGCCTATCATATTGATTATTTTCGCTTGGAGAACATGGAGGGACTGGATTCGACCCTGAAGGATTTCCTGGATGACGGAAATAGCGCCATATTGGAAATTCTCATTGACCCCATGGAAACCGTGGTACAGCGCCACTCCTGAATGCGGCAGTTTCAAGGGTTGTCAGGATTACCCGTAGGCAGGAAGGACACGCCTGAATGCGGCAATATCGGATTTTCTCAAGATTAACCGTAGGCAGGCAGGATACGCCTGAATGCGGCAGTTCCAGAGTTTTCTCAGGATTGCCCGTAGGCAGGATACGCCTGAATGTGGCAGTGCCGGATTTTTCCAAGGGTTCTCATGTTGGGGACGTTTTTTTAGGAAGGCCGGTGGGTGAGGATCTTTCAGCGATAGAATAGGGGCCAGGCAAGCCTTTACCCAGGCCTTTGCCTGGGAATAATACGAAATTTCAATCAGAATTAGGGCTTTTAAGCATATTATAGGGAGGAATATCATGAAGTGCATGAAGAAAATATATTCTGTTTTAGTGGAGAACAGGTCCGGTGTCCTTTCAAAGGTGGCGGGACTCTTTTCCAGACGTTGCTTTAATATAGACTCCCTGGCGGTGGGAGAGACAGAGGACAAGGATATTTCCTGTATGACCATCGTTTCCAGCGGTGACTCCAGGACCCTGGAGCAAATCGAGAAGCAGCTCAATAAAAAGCTGGATATAATTAAGGTGAAGACCTTTGATGAGTCCATGTCCGTGAGCCGGGAGCTCATGCTCATTAAGGTCAAGTATTCCAAGTCCAACCGCCGGGAAATCATGGAGACCTGCGAGGCCATGAAGGCGGATATCGTGGATATGTCCAAGCACCAGATGATTATTCAAATCTGTGATACCCCGGAGCGGACGGCCCTCATGATTCGGCTCTTATCCGGAATTAGTATCGTGGAGCTGGCCAGAACCGGGACATTGGCCCTTCTCAAGTGTGAATGAGTTTATTTATCATTGCATTAATTGACTCAAGGACTGAAAAAAGCACTTTTGAAAGGGCAAGGAACCTATGAGGTTTCTTTGAAAGGTCAAGGATCCACGAGGCAGCTTTAAAAGGTCAGGGTGCCACGAGGTAACTTTGAGAGCCCAAGGTGTTACAAGACAACTTTGAGAGGTCAAGGACCCATGATGCATCTTTGGAAGCGCAAGGGGTTATAAGGCTTCTTTGAAAGTCCAAGGGGTCATGAGCTATGTGACGTTTTGCATGCTAACAAGCTGGGTCAGGCTGTGGCGGACTGGAATTAGGCCGGATTTTCCCCTTTGCAGTGGGGAAAGGTGCAGATTATGTGGAATTTGCTTGACGAATACTCTATCTTGTGGTATTTTATGCGGGTATGCCGCTTGCCAAGGTTTGTAAGTGCGCGATAGGCCGCGCCACCGCAGCAGCGAGTAATGGATTAGGAGGTATCCAATGTACGCAATTATTGCAACAGGAGGGAAACAGTACAAGGTTTCCGAGGGCGACACGATTTTTGTCGAGAAGCTGGACGCCGAGAAGGACAGCACAGTTACTTTTGATAGTGTTATCGCTGTTAGTGGCGAGAAGCTTATGATTCAGGATGATGTGGCTAATGCCAGCGTGACCGGCAAGGTTCTGGACCAGGTTAAGGGTAAGAAGGTAATCGTTTACCGTTACAAGAGGAAGTCCGGCTATCACAAGAAGAATGGTCACAGGCAGAGATATACAAAGGTTAAGATCGAGAAAATCAACGTTTGAGTATAAAGCGTCAATGATTTCTATGAGTTAGGGATGCGGGGAAATATATTCAAGAGAAAGGCTGATAAGCATGGTAATAGGAATCCTAAAGGAATTAGGATGACTATCTTTCGGACAGACTCCCATGTGATTCGGGGCTTCCGGTGCAGAGGCCATGCGGGCTTTGCGGAATATGGACAGGATATTGTCTGTGCCGCAGTTTCCATTCTAGTCATTAATACTTTGAATTCCATCCAGCGATTTTTACCAGAGGATAGGATGACTATCACATCCGATGAAGAGGAAGGCCTGATAGAATGTCATTTCAGTCAGGAGCCATCCGACAAATGCCGGCTTCTTCTGGATACTATGATTTTCGGTATAGAAGAGGTGGCAAAGGTTCATACAGAATTTGTGAAGCTTCAGGAGAAGAGAGTTTAGCTTTTATGATTATCCCGGGCTTTATATGGAGCTATCAGGAGTGATTGAAAGGAGGAAGGCATGTTAAATCTTAACCTTCAGTTTTTTGCACATAAAAAGGGAGTCGGT
>JAILCB010000253.1 GCA_024680595.1 Lachnospiraceae bacterium
ATCGGACAATTGCTTGGACGTACTTTCCTCTGCGGCCTCTTGCGAATCGGACGATTGCTGATATGTAGCGCTCGCTTCGCTTTCGTAAACACTGTCCGTCATAGCGAAAATCGGCTGAGATGGTAAAACCATTATCATAGAGAGAACGAATGCAGCCATTTGTTTCAGAGATAGTTTCTTCATACAAACCTCCTTTTCTGTAAAGATAAACTACCTTTACCAGCAAACCTCCGAAATTGTCGATAGACCTTACCTTTCCGCCCTTTTCTGAAAACACCTCAGTCCGGTACGGCAATAGATATATGTATTTAAATAGGGTACATAGCAAATATCTTTAGTGATACTGTATGACCCTTAATAAATGATGCATTATATTATAATCTTTTCTCAGATAAATACAATAGCTATTTTTCTTATAGGATGTGAAGGAGGGGCGTGTCCCGCGCAGAGCGCGGGATTACCGGACAGGTCCGCTGCCGGAATGAAGTCTGTTTCTCTGGAACGTATAGAATAAGGGCCGCGCTATGAATAAAAGAATAAATTCTTTTGTCTTTTCAATTGTTCTTGGGATAGTGGTTTTTTGTAGCACAAGACCGGCAAGCGAATGCATGCTTGCATGCAAATTCATTTGCCGGTCGTAAGAACATGGAGCACGAAGTGCGGAATGTTCGCGTGCGAAATCGAGAGGGGGTTCCCCCTCCTCGGTTCAGGAGTTTGAGCCTTGGCCACCGTGCCCCTTTGATATTACGGAGAAATTGATTAATTCTGTTTTTTCTCCGTAATTAAAATTATAGGGTTGGGTCATTTACGGAGAAAAAGGGGAAGAATTATAAAATCTCCGTAAATTGAAGCGTCCAGGGAACAAGCAGGGACAGCCGTTACGGGAAATTCGGGGTTTGGACTAAGCGTAATTTACACACAAAGAAACCTCAGCAGTTGACTATTCGCAAAAAGTCCAAATCCTGATTCTTGCGCGTAAAAATGCCTTTCAAGAAAGAGAAATGGTGGGCAGATTTCCTTCCCTTTGCTATAATAAAAGATATTAAATGAAGTTTCCTATGGGAGGGCTTCCTAATGGGTATGTATTTGAATCCGGGATTTGAAAACTTCAGAGAGATCTTGTCAGCAAGAATATATGTGGACAAGACCATGATGATAGCAGAAATAAACAGGATGATAGATGAGGGACATAAGTATATATGCATGTCCCGTCCCAGGAGGGTTGGAAAGACCATTACCAGCAACATGCTCTGCGCCTATTATTCAAAGGGCTGCGATTCGAGGGAGCTGTTTAAGGATTTGAAGATTGCGGGCCATCCTTCCTTTGAAGAGAAGAGGAATAAATACAATGTGATTAAGCTGGACTGGAATTACGAGTATCAGAAGGCCAGAAATAAAGAAAAAGTATTTGACAGGATGACGGATCGTGTAATTGAGGATATGAAAGAAGAGTATCCAGATATCCGTTTCACAGAGGATGATGCTCTAGCAGATGCTATTGAAAGAATATATTCAAAGACAGGGGAAACCTTTGTGATCCTGATGGATGAATATGATGTGTTTGTGAGAGAAAAGGTGGACGAGGGGCTTTTTAACAAATATCTGGCTTTGCTGAACAGCTTATTCAAGAGTGATACCCTAAGGCCTGCCATTTCTCTGGCTTATCTCACCGGCATCATGCCCATCGTGCGTGACCGGGTACAGTCAAAGCTCAACAACTTCTCCGAGTACACCATTCTGGATTCAGGTGAATTGGCGGAGTATGTGGGCTTTACCGCCGATGAGGTGAAGGAGCTTTGCCGTCAGTATGACATGGATTATGCGGAGTGCAGGAGCTGGTACGATGGCTATTCCCAGAGAGGCTACGAGATTTATAATCCTGAGTCTGTTGTGAAGTGTATGTTAAACAGGGAGTATGAACCATACTGGAATAAAACATCCACCTACATGGTGATAGTAGATCGCATAAAGGAGAATTTCAGAGGAACCAGGGAAGCGGTCATAAGAATGCTATCGGGTGAGAGTGTGGATGTGGATGTGGACGGTTACATGAATACAATGGATTCCTTCGGTTCAAAGGATGATATCCTGGCCTATCTGATACATCTGGGTTACCTGGCCTATGATCACAGGGAGAAGACCTGCAGGATTCCTAACCGGGAGATCCGAAATGAATGGTATAATGCAATAGAGGATGCCCCAGATTATAAGGTCACGGAGAGGATCATCAAGGATTCCAAGGAGCTTCTGAAGCAGACCGCTGCCGGGGATGCTGAGGCGGTGGCGAAGGCCCTTGACGAAAGCCACATCCATGTGACCAGTAACCGCAGCTATAATAATGAGGATGCCCTGGGCAGTGCCATTTATCTATCCTACATCTACGCCCTGAACTCCTACACCTGTGTCAGGAAAATGACGGCGGGCAAGGGCTTTGCCGATGTGGTCTACATCCCGGTGCATCCCGGAGACCCTGAGAAACCCGCCATGATAATGGAACTGAAGAGGAATGACAGGGTTGAGAGTGCTGTGGATCAGATAAAGGAGAGGAAGTATTTCGACAGTCTTGACCACTATCAGGGCAGGCTCCTTTTCGTCGGTATAGAATACGACGAGAAGGAAAAGACCCATACAGCTAGGATAGAGTGGTTTGAGAAGTGAACAGTCTTAGTCTCTCTCCCATATCCCCACCTGTGATGACGGGCGTAGCTGAATCGAGAGAGGTGAAAAAAGAAATCCGGTAAAGGATGCCGCAACCTTTGACAGGTAGGCAATCAAAACCGGGGATAATCAGTAGAAGTAATTAAAGTGGCCCGGAGAGCTGCATGGAGACGCCTTCAGGCGCTGACATTGCGGCCTCCGGGCCACTTTTCTTGTGTATGCTAGGAGCCAAAGTCTCTTCGCCGTGCTTGCACGAGTGCGAGACGCAAGGCACAGCCCATCATCGAAGGCCCTTTGGGCCTGAGATGTGGGCTAGGCCTCAATCGAGAGGGGGTTCCCCCTCTTCGGTTCAGGAGTTTGGGGCTTGGCCAGTGTGCCCCTTTGATATTAAGGAGAAATTGATTAATACTGTTTTTTCTCCGTAATTTAAATTATAGGGTTGGGTCATTTATGGAGAAAATCAATATTTTTCTTGTTTTCTCCCTAGGATTTCCCCGTTTTCTTACCCCATATTCCATGAGACTTACGGAGATTTCTAGCAAATATTCACTATTCTCCGTAATCTCCTTCTATGTTTTACGGAGAAAAAGGGGAAGAATTATAAAATCTCCGTAAATCGAAGCGTCCAGAGACCAAGCAAGGACAGCCATTACGGGAAATTCGGGGTTTTTAGTTAAAGAATCAGGAGAATGGGAGTGAAGGATTATATCACAGTTTTAATGGTCAAAGACCCATTTACGTTTAAATGCATCAGACCATGGCATCATATCATTTAGATTTTCAATCTTTTATTGTATA
>JAILCB010000271.1 GCA_024680595.1 Lachnospiraceae bacterium
ACGGATTTGGCCAGATTCCTGGGATGGTCCACATCATAGCCCTTGCCTACGGAAACATAATAGCCAAAGAGCTGCAGGGGAATGATGGCCAGAGAATTGGCAAAATAATGATTTGTCTCCGGTATATAAATGACATAGTCCGCTATCTTCTCAATATCCGTATTTCCCTCATTTGTCACGGCCAGCACAAAGGCTCCCCGGGACTTGACTTCAACAATATTAGAAATCGTTTTCTGATAGAGCTGCTCTTGGGTTGCCACTGCGACCACCAAGGTTCCCTCTTCTATAAGGGAAATGGTGCCGTGCTTCAATTCTCCCGCCGCATAGGCCTCAGAATGAACATAGGATATCTCCTTTAGCTTCAATGATCCTTCCATGGAGATAGCATAATCAATGCCCCGGCCTATGAAGAAAACATCCTGGGCTGCAGTATAGCGGTTAGCAAACTTCTGAATTCTCTCCTTATTGCCCAGCAATAGTTCAATCTGCTCCGGCAGCTTCCTCAAATCGGCAATGCACTCCGTCAGCCTTTCATCTGTAATCTTGCCCCTCACATGGGCAAACTTCAGGGCAATGAGATAAAGAGCCACCAGCTGGGCGCTATAGGCCTTGGTAGTAGCAACGGAAATCTCAGGTCCCGCCCAGGTATACATGACCTGATCCGCCTCCCTGGCTATGGAAGAACCCACTACATTTACAATAGCCAATACCCTGCATCCCTTCTTCCTGGCCTCCCTAAGGGCCGCCAGAGTATCCGCGGTCTCCCCGGACTGACTGATGACAATGACCAGGCTCTTTTCCGACAGAATGGGATCCCGGTAGCGGAACTCGGAAGCAATATCCACATCTACGGGGATTCTGGCCATATCCTCCAGAACATAGCGGCCCGTCATACCCACATGATAGGCAGAGCCGCAGGCCACAATACAAATCCGGTCAATGGCACAGATTTCCTCTTCCGTCATATTGAGCTCTTCGATCTCCACCCTATTCCCGGAAATGCGGGGATTTAGCGTATCCCTAACCGTCTTCGGCTCCTCGTAAATCTCCTTCAGCATGAAGTGTTCATAACCGCCCTTTTCGGCAGCATTCACATCCCACTTGATTTCGGAGACCTCTTTGTGGATTTCCTCAGCATCGGTATCATAGAAATGGATTTCCCCGTCTGAGAGCTTTACAATCTCCTCTTCCCCAATGTAATAAACCTTCCTGGTATACTTGAGAAGGGCCGGCACATCGGAGGCAATGAAGCTGCCCTCTTCACTCTTTCCGGCAATGAGGGGACTGGACTTCCTGGCGGCATAGATCTCACCAGGATGATCTGAAAAGAGTATTCCCAGGGAATAGGAGCCCTCAATGCGATGGAGCAGCCTGGAAATGGCCTCCAGGGGATCCCCCTTATAATAATAATCCAGCAAATGGACCGCCACTTCCGTATCGGTTTGAGACTGGAATTTGTAGCCCCTGCCTACGAGCTTATTCCTAAGGGGCAGATAATTCTCTATGATTCCATTATGAACTAAGGCAATGGTCCCCTGGGTATTCAAATGGGGATGGGCATTGACATCAGAGGGTTCACCGTGGGTGGCCCAACGGGTATGGCCGATTCCTGCCTGCCCCGGCATGGTCTCACCACCATGAGTCAGCTCCTCCAGAACCTTTAGCCTGCCCATAGACTTGACCAGATTAATCTTTTCTCCGTCAAAAACAGCCATTCCTGCCGAGTCATAGCCCCTATACTCCAGCTTCTCCAGGCCGCTCAAGATAATGGGGGCCGCCTGCTTTTTCCCGATATATCCTACAATTCCGCACATAAGCTTGCCTTTCTGTGTAAGTGGCGGTCAGATATTCCGCTCTAACCGCATTCCGTGCCATAATCCTCTATAAGCTACAGTCCTTCTGCATTCTTCCCGTATCCCCTGCTAAGATCCCCGGGAATCTCTGTCCTCCTCCAGAACTGCTCCCAGTATTCCCGATTTCCCGTAATTCTCCGGATCTTCTTCTTACTGAGCTTTTTGTAATGAAGGCCCTTGCGGTAACCCAGATATCTGGCGCCGCAATGACAGATAAATTTGGGAATTAAATAGAATTTTCCCTGCTTTATGAGATATTTCGTACAGCCTTTAACCAGCCGGCCGCCCTCCCCCTTCACATTAAGACCCTGGAAAACCTCAGGGTGATCGGCATGGGATACTCCCAGGTCAAAGTTCCTGCTATATTGCTGTTTCGCCGTATAATTATGAAAGTGGCAGACCTGGGCCCTGCTTGCGTAGAAAACCTTTTCTCCCGCTC
>JAILCB010000272.1 GCA_024680595.1 Lachnospiraceae bacterium
ACGTCCATAGGCTGGTGTTGGTCTTTTAAGGATGCCCTGAAGTTATTATAGGCGATTTTGGCACCCTGGTTGGAGAAGATAACATTCTTTAGCTCCAGCAAACTCTTCTGCTTAGTCGTCAGCCGGATGTTGTCACTCACAAAATTGTATTCATTTTTGTCATTTTCATCATTCTGCTGTCTCTCCCGTCTGACAGTCACCTCTGACTGGGAACCGCTTACTACGAATCCCTTATCAACATCTGTCAGTACTTCCTGCAGAGATAAGGTGCTGCCTGGCTGGTCTAGAGTCTTATTCCTCTAATATGGAGGAAACTGCCGGAATGGGAGGACATTAGTGTCCGGATATCCCGGATGACTATATGACGATCCTCCTTCATGTTTTTGTCCTTAAGATAGTCATTAGCAGTCAGGATGACTTTGGAGCATAACCTGTCTAGCAGCAAAAGGGTTTCTTTATCCACATTCATATGAGCCGGATCAGAACCTATGGATTCCAGAGCAATGATGTAACGATCAAAAGCTATGGTAAAGGTGTTATAATTCTGGTGGCTTCCTTTCTTTACACTGCGAAAACGTTTGTTCAGATCCTCTATCTTCTTTAGGCCGTCAATGGTGATATTTTTTGTTTTTCTCAGCGCTGCACAGGCCCTGGCCTTTTGTGTGCTTTTATGGATCCTCTTGCACAAATCGACGTACTCATTTCCTTTCATTCGGTAACGGGCGGCTTCGATTTTCTTATTCCGGCCGTCCTTCTGGCTGACAGAGCAGGTATCCACATTCCGGATATCGATGTCAGCCACACCATTTCTGAGTACTGGTCGCATCATGGTAATGGCGTGATTTTGCCTGGCGGCAATCATGGCGGCATAAGCGGAGAGAATCTGCTGATCCTTTTTGGCATCCCTGGAGCCCTGATAGTCATAATTATTTCTCACATATTCCCTTAGAGGAACTCCGTCCACATATAGATATTTCAGGGTGCTGGATCCCCCCAGGGTTCGATAGAAGGCTTTTTCATCGTCGTCGGGATCTTCGGACCTTCCCGCCCATCTGTCCACCTTCCGCAGGAAATTCACACCGGCCGCTAAGGAGGCATCATTAAAGCGACCCTGCTTTACAGTCTTTTTGAAGACAGAGAGCTCCTTATTGGCTTTTATGCTAGTGTGCCTTTCTGCTGCTTCTTTGTTCTTTTCCGCCAGTTCTTTTTTTAGCTGATTGACATAGGCCCGGACAGGGGGATGGAAGTCCTGTACGTCGTCTAGAGATTGATCAAGAGGGATTTCCTGCTCCTCTATAGGGGCATTCATTTGAAGGGGCTGATTTTCCGCTTCTTCATTGGCCTGAGCCATACCGGGCTGGATTTCCTCTTTTTCTTCAGCTATCTCTGGCTGGACCTCCTGCAGGTCTATTTCCCGGATGTCCTGGAGAATCTCTCTTCCGTTTTCCTGAAGCTCATGATTCTCCTCCATAGGGATTTCACTAATATTGTCCTCTATAAGGTGCGCAAAACCATGCTCAAGATCCTGGTTCTGTCTGGCATTCTGCTGCTGCCCCCGGACATTCTGCTGTGCCTGATCCTGGTGCATGACATTGGTTAGATTCGGCATGCTGGCACTTCTCTGGATATTCTGATTAGCGTTAATGCCTCCCTCTAGGGGATTTTGAGATTGCTTCTTTTGCGTTAATGATGTTCTGGGCATGGTGCTTTCCTTTCATTGGTAGATTCCCATAAGACCGCCTTGCTGATTCACTTCCTTCTGGCTGACATTCAATATGTACCGGCTATTATTTAAGGAAGCAATCCTTCTTCTGCGGCTATCTGTGAGGAATACCGGTGAGCTTAGGGGGATTTCCTAGAGGATATAAGTATGCTGTATATTTAGGGCGCCGTCGATTTGCTTAAATACCCCGTCTAAACGATTATCCGGTAAGGGAATTTCCACCATAGTCCAGGGTGAGAGCTGGTCCCGGCATTTATTTACAAAGGCAATGAGAAGGTCGGCAGTAATCTTAATATCCGGCTGATCGGATAATAAAACTGTCAGATTCTCATTATTATTCTTGCTGCGGCCAATCAGAATGTATCCCTTTAGCTCTTCATTCCGGATCCAGGCAAAGGACATTTTTGAGTTGACCTTTTTTATATCCAGTTCCACATCATCCATATTATTGGTAATCTTGTTGGCCTGCTGTAAGTAATGGTTTTTCTTGTCATCCGGAACATTGGCAAGAGGATAGATGTAAGGGCTGCTATGTTCCTTTGGAAAGAGATCGGAGGCACAGAGGGTTCCCACGGAAACCAGGTATAGTTTCTCGAAGTGGTCAGCCTCCGCAAGTCCCAGGGATCGGAAAAAAGCTCCGTAGTATTCTGCGCCCAGGCTTCCGTCTAAATAGGAAAACAGGACAAGAAGATCCATGGTTTCCGTCAATGCCCTGAGAGTCTGTATGAGAAGGGTGCCGCCGCCTCTTCTGCGGTATTGGGGCAGTACATATAGGGAAAGCAGCTTAAAGACACCGTCCCTATCGATATATCCCATGACGGCTCCGGCAGGTCTGTCTTCTTCTATAAGTCCTACTGCCGTCACGGGAAATCCTTTTTGAAAAAGCTCGTAAATAGAAGGTAGAATGAGTGATTTAAATGCGGGAGCGGTTTCTTTTGTTATCATTCCTGTTTTCAAAGCACAGCCTCCATGAATTCAATTATTCGGGTTAGTAGATCTTTAGGCAAGTATAATAAATCGCGGTCAATTCTTCAAGTAAAGCCATATCATTCTTCAGATGCTGCCGATGGAACTGTAATACAGGCACAGGGTCTTCCCCCAACCTTTTAATTAAGCAGGATCATAAGGAAAAGCTCTGTGTTCCCTGCCGTTATATGGCTGTTGGCAAATATTTTTATAGAATATTGTTCTTTGCCCTATTGTAAGACCTAAAAAAGTTTGCTATATTTTTTATGTTCTGTAAATAAATTTAAGATGAATTTTATTTATTGATGCAAATTTGGGCAAGGAGGCTTCTGGAAAAAAATGGGAAAATGGTTTGGTAACTTAAAGATTGGCTTGAAGATCGGAATCGTTGTTTCCCTTGTTCTGGTTTTGGGGCTTGGAACAATCATGTTTTTCTCTACTAGTCAGGTACGGTCTACAACAGTAGAGGACACAAAGAACCGTTTAGGGGAATTGGCAAACGGACGGGCTAAGGTTGTGGAAGAGTACTTTGAAGAGTTCAAGAATTATTACAAGCAGATAGCTGCTTCACCTACGGTTATCGATGTGTTATCGCATCCTAAAGATACCAGAAAGATAGCGGTTGCGCAGAAGACTCTGGAATCGGCCGCCGCTGTTCGGCCCGATCTGGAAGGTATTTTTATAATTGACCCGGAGACACATATTCTGTGTCACTCAAACACCTCAGCCATCGGATCACAGATTACTGACGATCCTTCCTTACAGCAGGAAAGGCGCAGCGGAGTGGAGGCGGCTTCGGATCGTGCATACTTCCGCGGTGTGGTAGCAAGTACCTCCACCGGGGACATGGTTGGAAATCTCTATGTAGGCGTATACAGTGACAGCGGTGAGTTTCTGGGTTTCGTCGGAGGCGGCTGCTATGTCACAGGCTTGTCCCAGACTATATACGGCATGGACTTAAATGGTTATGAAGAGACTGAGATTTATCTGCTCAGTGCCACCAGCAAGACCTATGTCTTCTCCCCGGATGAGTCCCAGGTTGGTGCGGCAGTGTCAGCTACAGATGAGAAGATTATTGAAGAGGCAAAGAGCAATAATAAGGGTATAGCAGAGTATGATAATGAGGGAAAGTCATGGATGCTGGCCTATGAATATATTCCCAGCCTGAATCTGATTCTCTACATCTGTGACACGGAGGATGAGATCTATTCCAATGTAAATCATCTCTCCATGGTTATTATTATCCTGTGCGTCGCAGTATTGGTGGTCAGCTTATTGGTAGTTCTGATTACCACAAAGATTATTTCCGGAGAAATCAGGCACATATCCAGGGTTATGCATGATCTGGGAACCCTGGATCTCACCCGTACCGGCGCCCTGAAGAGATATGTGGGACGCAAGGATGAGATCGGAGATATGGCCATGGCCACAGAAAAGCTCACTGATGCGGTGAAGGGTACGGTGGTAAGTCTGGTCGCAAAGGCAGGAGATCTTTCCAATTCCTCCGGAAGCATGCGGCAGAGCACAGACCTTACGGCGACTTCCATGGACCAGATAAACCGGGCGGCAGGAGAGCTTGCCAATACGGCGACTTCTACAGCGGAGAATATTACCGATATCTCCATGCAGATGCAGGATGTGGAAGATGTCATGAATCAGAGCATGCAGAATACGGCAGCCCTTTCTGAAGCCAGTAAGGCAATCCGCTCCACTGTGGATATCGGAATCAAGAATGTGGGCCAGCTAAAGGATATTTCTGCTGAGTCTATGGAGGCTTTCAATAATATCTTTACCGGAATTGATAATATTTCCGGAAGCTCAGCTAAGATTAGTGAAGCCAGCGATATGATTAAGTCTATTGCCCAGCAGACCAACCTCCTGTCCCTCAATGCCTCCATTGAGGCGGCCCGGGCAGGTGAGGCCGGCAGGGGATTTGCTGTGGTTGCGGATGAGATCCGGAATCTTTCCGATCAGTCTTCCGCCAGCGTTGAAACCATCAATCAGATGCTGGAAGAGTTAAAGAAGAATACGGACAATGCAGTTAATCAGAGTCAGATGGTCCGTGAGTATGTAAACCGCCAGCAGGCTTCTGTTCAGGAGACGGCGGAGAGCTTTACCGGCATTGCAGAACAGATTGGCAGCGTCAATGATGCCATCGACGGATTGGATGAGGCCAATAACCGTCTTGCCACCGGGGTGAAATCTATTTCCGATTCTATCAGCAACCTGTCCGCTATTTCTCAGGAGAATGCGGCAACGGCCCAGGAGCTGAATGCCACTACGGAGCACGTAAATAGCAGCGTAGAGGATCTGGATTTCCAGGGCAAGGGCGTTGCAGGAGCGGCGGAAGAGCTGCAGGAAATCGTCAGCGTCTTCAAGACCGAGGGGTGAAGCCGCTGAGAATCGGAATCCCGGGGGCTTTCCCATGTGGCTCTTCGCCAAGGTCTCGCACGGGTGCAGGCATGCCGATGAGACTTTGACTCATTTATAGAAAAAGATTAGAAGGGTGGTTGATCCACCCTTCTTTTGTTATAATGAAATTCATACTATTTCTCGATATATATTTTGATTAGGATGTGACTTGCAGCCTCTTTGGCCTATCCAAATGAGGGCAATCGGCTTCTTAGTTTAGTGCTGGATAGAAAGATACAGGAGGTAGTTTATGAGGAGGGATTCGATTTTTAAGAGACTGGCCAAAGTCACTGCTATTGCATCAGCTTTTTTCCTGGTCTTTAATAGCGGCTGTAGTAGGGTTGTGGCGGCTAATACGCAAACCGATCATAACGAGGTGGCGGCATCGGATGTGGAGGCAGGCGGAGGTGAAGCCCTGACTGTAGCTGAAACGTCGGCGGCATCGGATGTGGAGGCGGGCAGAGGTGAAGCCCTGACTGTAGCTGAAGCTTCGGCGGTATCGGATGTGGAGGCGGGCGGAGGTGAAGCTACGGAAGTGGTTTCGAATACTGGACTCAAAGCCGCAACAGAGCTTTCGGAGACAAAAGCCGCCCCTGTAGACAGGACAGGGAAGAAAGGCGGATATATTGAGATGCCCTGGGATAAGGGGCATCCCAAAACCGATCCCTCCATTTCCTTTGAAAGAGCCAGGGATCTCCTGACGGATTCGGATGCCCCTGCGCCTCTGGGCGGTTCCGATATTACAGATGAGGAGCCTGCGGCCGCTTATCCCGCATCCTACCAGAATGAGACGGATATAAGAAATTACCTATCTACCTATCTTACTCCCCTTAAAAATCAATCACCCTTTGGAACCTGTTGGGCCCAAGCTTTGATTGCCAACATGGAGTCATACCTTATCAAGCACTCCGATACAGTCCGGGACAGGAATGGCATCGCGACCAGAGAGAACACGGATTATAGTGAGATGCAGCTAGCATATTTCTATTTTCATAACCTGGCGAATCCGATGGTAGGAGCCCAGGGCGACAAGTTTGAAGTTGTTTTGGATGATGGATCTGAAAACATGCTTGCTCTTGGGGGAAATTTCAGATTGGCAACTCAGGCTATGATGAATGGTGTAGGTCTGACAGATGAGGAACTGTTTCCCTATGTCTATGGCAACAAAATAGCGGCCTCCGAAGAGGAAGGAAATCTCCTGGATATACCGGATGAGCTGGCTTTTGACAATAATGCGGTTCGCCTGAAGAACTCATATGAGATCAGTATAACTAATAATCCGAAAAAGATAAAACAGGCAATCATGTCCAATGGTGCAGTTGCAACAGCCATTCATTATAATAAGGCTTTTTGTGATGCTGATAATAGTTCATATTACTGTCCGGAAGAGACTGATACGAACCATAGTATAGCAATAGTTGGCTGGGATGACAACTTCCCAAAGGAAAAGTTTAAAGGCAGCGGTGGGGAACCGGAATCAAACGGGGCCTGGCTTATTAGAAACAGCTGGCAGGATGAAAGACGCGCTGTTTTTGACGATATTTTTACATGTTCTGGATACTTCTGGCTGTCCTATTGTGACAAATCTATTATTAATGAGACGGCCTATGTCCTTGAGGCAGTTAGCGCGGATGAGTATGATCACTGTTATTCCTATACCCCATTGGTTCATAATCTCACAGCTTTTCTGAAAAACGATAAGTGGGCTAATATATATACCGCAAAAGACGACGAAATACTTAAGGCTGTTTCCTTTGAGACCTATGATAATTTTGATGGTGGTGATTACCAAATCAATATTTATAAGGATTTCACTCAGGATGAAGGAAGCATAGTCTTTCATGGAGAGCCCCTATCTATCATGAAAGGGACAATAGTGCATCCGGGCTTATATACAATTGACCTGGATAAGCCGGTTCAACTGGAGGCCGGCGAAAAGTTCGCAATAGAAATTGAAGGAAATGACCCATATCTAATATGCTTTGAATGCGATATGACTAGACCCATTATAGGCTTTATCTCTTCAGTTGCAATAAATGAGGGCGAGAGCTATTGCAGAATGGACGATGATAGTATATGGGAGGACATGGCCTCCATAAGAGACGATACATGGGGCAATTTCATGATTAATGCCCTGACCATAGATGAAGTAGAAACGACAGGGATCCGCGGTTTCGTCTGGACGGATAGCACAAAGAGTTCTGTCAGCTTGAAATGGGAGTCCCTGAATGAAGCCGGCGGCTACAGGGTATACCGTCGGGATACTGCATCCGATGACTTTACTTTAATAGGGACAACAGAGGCTGCGGCCTACACGGATGAGAACCTGGCTGCTGATAGCACCTATTATTATTACATTGTACCTTTGATAAATGATAGCCCTGATTTATCCCGTAAATCCTGCGTCCTCCTGTGCCAGACGGCTCCGGAGGAGATTCGTTCAGTTCCTGTGACATACTGGACGAATACTGAGGGGGACGAATTCGTAATATGGATTGATCCCGCCAGTGAGGATGTAGATGCATGCATGATTAGCTATAACAAGGCGGATGGTGAATGGAATACAGCCTATGCAAACTATAACTATGAGTATGGCTGGTATCTGTTTTTGGAGGATCTGGGACCGGAAAAGTATCAGTTTAAAGCCCGGTTTATAAAGGAGAATGCCCTAGAACAGTATATGGGGCCCGAAAGCGAGGTCCGAAGCAGGTTTGGAGCGCCGGGAAATCTCATTGGCGATTATGATGGTTCTAAAGTGACCCTTAGCTGGAATAAGGTGGAAGGCGCGGATTACTACAAGATTTATAAAGATGGAGAAATTCTTGGTTATGTAGCAAATCCTTTCTGCTCTCTGACTCCCGACAGCTCAGGAACCTCTGAATATACCGTGAGGGCTACAAGAGAGGCCCATCTTGATTTGTCAAATACATGGGACGCTTGCAGTTCTGTAACGGTAGATACTTCAGAAGTGAATTATGCTGTCAGGTTCGAATCCAATGGAGGAAGCACTGTCTCTGCCCAGAATGTGGCCGTGAACGGCAGGGCGGAAAGGCCTGAGGACCCTATAAGGGAGGGATATAAATTTAAGGGCTGGTATAAGGACAGTGACCTTACAGAGGAATACAACTTTAATTCTACGATTTCGGAAAGAATTACCCTTTACGCCAAATGGGAAGAATGTACTATCAGAAGGACAGTCACCTTCAAGGTGGAGAAGGGTTCATGGAATGACGGAAGTACAGAGGATGTAGCCGTAACCCTGGCAGGTTCCGATGGGGACATATTAAAGCTTACGGCAGATCAAATCCCGGAGGTGGGAAAAAGGCCGGATACGGACTGCAAGGCAGGTAGCTGGAATACCGCGCCAGACACGGATACAGAAATCACAGGGGACACAAGCTATACATACACCTATGTAGAAAAGACAGCACCAGGATATACGGCACCGACCCCGCTTACCTTGCTTAGTTATAATGGGGCCTTCCAGACTTTGGTGACAGGCGGAACAAGCACGGGCGGAACCATGAAGTATGCTCTTGGAGCCAATGGCACAAGCGCCCCGACCAAGAGATGGTCCGCCTCCATACCCACTGCTGCCAATAGCGGGAGTTATTATGTATGGTACAAGGTGGAGGGAGACGGGGATTATAAGGACACGGAGCCCGATTATGTAATGGCGGTAATGGATAAAGTTGACTCGTCCATGGATGTCGCCCCTGAGGCCGTGACTGGTCTTGTCTACAGCCGGACCGCTCAGATTCTTCTGAGCGAGGGCAGCGGCACTGGTGGCACAGTAGAATATGCCCTGGGTGACAGCCCAACCATTGCCCCCGACTCGGGCTGGACCGAGGATTTGCCGAAGGCAACGGCAGTAGGAGAATACAATGCCTGGTATAGATTAAAGAGTGACAAAAATCATAATGATCTGGATCCCGTTTGTGTCAAGGTTTCCATTGCCGAAAAGGCCATTGAAGATCTGAACTATGCCGGCGTGGCGGATCAGGCTTACACAGGTGAGGCAATTGAGCCGGGAGTAAAAGTGACCCATGGCGGGAATACCCTGATAGAGGGGACAGACTACAGGCTGAGCTATAGTAATAATATAAATGTCACGGACAAGGCGCTTATAAAGGTCACGGGAATCGGAAACTATAAGGGAAGTAAGGAAGTGACCTTCAAAATCGTAAAAGCAGGACCCGGTGCTGATTTCAAGAAGTACGTCTCCGCCGAAACCGTTTCTGAGGGAGTCATTGGCAAGACCAAGGTGGATGTCAGCACCGCCTTTGAAAAGGCAAAGGCATCCTCCGATTATGATTCCACGGCAAAACACCGCTATGCCAGCAGTAATAGAAAGATTGCAACGGTGAATAAAAAAGGCCTCCTGTCAGCCAAGAAGAGCGGGGAAGTGGACATCACCCTAGAGCAAAAGAAGAAGGGAGGGGATTGGACGGCCATAGGCGACAAGCTGCATCTGGATGTCCAGGTGCCGGTCATGGAAAAGAAGGTCACAAAGACCCTTTCCCTGGAAAATCTGCCGGATAAGTCCCTAAACGCCTATGACTTCCTGACTAAGACCGACTACGCCCCGACCCAGTGGGTATCCTCTAACCCCAAGGTGGCCATGGTAGACGAGGACGGCACCATAACCATATTAAAGAAGGGGTCCACCAGTATCATAGCCCAGTATGGCTCAGGCAAGACGGGTTCAAAGAAAAAGTACAAGACCAAGCTCAAGGTAAAGATCAAGAAATAGGGCGGCAGTCGTGAAGGCCCCTGCTCTGAAGCCTACAATCGAGTAGGGGTAGGAAGCTCCCCTCGATTCGGGCCCCGTCCCCATCTCAGGCCCTTCGGTCCTTCGATGATGGGCTGTCGCCAAGGCCTCATCGGGACGCAAGCGTCCCATGAGGCTTTGGCTCGTAGCTTTCACAAAAAAAGGGAGATCCACTGCTCAATTATCACTGGCAGCGGGTCTCCTTTTCACGTAGATATTCAGAAAAACCCTGGTTATGATTTCCGCACGCTATTGATGTCCCAAATTAACTGCAGCCCGGGTGAGCATCAATGAACCCAAGCCGAGCAGAGGCAATATAAGTGTGATAAAATTAACCCCAAAAGAAATCCTATGGAAAAGGAGAAATCAAAAAATGTTGAAAAAATGGAATTCTATGAGCTTGATTGTGCGAATCTGCATCGGGCTAGTCATCGGAACGGTTCTCGGCCTGACCTTGCCGGGCCAGACCTGGATAGGAATCCCGGGCACACTCTTCGTCGGGGCCCTCAAGGCCATAGCCCCGCTCCTGGTCTTCGTCCTGGTCTCCTACTCCCTGGCCAACGCAAGGGGTAACAACATGTCCAAGTTTCGGACGGTCATTATCCTCTATATGGTCAGTACCCTCTGCGCCGCAATCGTGGCCGTGCTGGTGAATTTCGCCCATCCCGTCACCATTAGCCTCAAGGGCTTGGATGCGGCGGAAGGCTATTCCGCTCCCGGCAGCATGAGTGAAATCATCATTAACCTGCTCATGAGCATAATCGCCAATCCTGTGGACGCTTTGGCCAATGCTAACTATATCGGCATTCTCTTCTGGGCTGTGGTCTTCGGAATAGCCCTCAAGCAGGCGGGTGAGGGAACAAAGAAAGCCATGGGGGATTTGGCCGATGGCGTATCCAAGGTTGTCCGCTGGGTAATCAGCTTCGCCCCTCTGGGAATTCTAGGTCTGGTTTTCAGTGCCGTGTCCACAAGTGGACTGGAAATCTTCACCACCTACGGAGAGCTGGTATTAATTCTGGTGGTATCTATGCTCTTGTCGGCGCTGGTGGTGAATCCTTTTATTGTGGGAATAACCCTGCGACACAATCCCTATCCCCTTATCCTGAAATGTATCAGGCAGAGCGGGGTCACCGCCTTTTTCACCAGGAGCTCGGCGGCCAATATCCCAGTTAATATGGAGCTCTGCAAGGAGCTGGGCTTAGACGAAGACGTGTATTCGGTCTCCATCCCTCTGGGCTCCACCATTAATATGGACGGGGCTGCTGCGGTAATCACCACCTTCGCTTTGACCGCCGCCAATACCGTAGGGGTCCAGGTCACCCTGCCCATGGCCATTCTACTCAGTATTGTAGCCACCTTCTCCGCCTGCGGCACCTCAGGTGTGGCAGGGGGCTCCCTTCTCCTCGTGCCCCTGGCCTGCTCCATGTTTGGTATCGGTAATGATATAGCCATGCAGGTTGTGGGTGTCGGTTTCATAGTAAGTGTTATCCAGGACTCCCTGGAAACTGCCCTAAATTCCTCCAGTGACGTCATCTTCACCGCCACCGCAGAATTCCTGGAGTGGAAAAAGCAGGGAAAGCAACTGCCCCTCTGACAGGGAAAAGGGTAAGGCCCGAAAACTCTTCTTGGAAGAAGCAGGGAAAGCAACTGCCCCTCTGACAGGGAAAAGGGTAATTCGGCTGTTCTAAAAAATTGAAAATATCTATAAATTTATGTTGTTTTTTGTAGTTTTAGAATTAAAAAGAATTTAAAATTTCCTATTGAAATATCGTTCAATGAATGATATAATGTTTTCATAATCTGAAAGGT
>JAILCB010000284.1 GCA_024680595.1 Lachnospiraceae bacterium
CCTTCCGGAAAGTTCTGAATTGCAATACCTAAAGCCAGCGCAAATGCTCCTGCCGAACTGATTCCGGCGCTTCCGGACAAGAAACCGGCATACACAACACCGACCGCCATACCCTCCGGTATATTATGCAGCGTTACAGCAAGAATCAGCTTTGTAGTGCGTTTCAGACCGGATTTCGGTCCCTCCTCCTGCTCATTTAAGTGCATATGGGGAGTAACCTCGTCCAGAAAAAGAAGAAATCCAACACCGATAAGAAACCCAACAGACGCCGGAACAAACGATAAGACTCCCATTGCCTCACTGCTTTCCAGCGCAGGCTGGAGAAGGCTCCAGAAAGAAGCTGCCACCATAACTCCCGCAGCAAAGCCCGTAAGAATCTTCTGGAGGTTCTTTGAAATATTCTTTTTCAGAATGAATACCATTGCTGCGCCAAGGCTGGTACCCGCAAAGGGTATTAAAATTCCTGAAATGGTTTCAACTGTCATTTTGATTCTACTCTGTCCACCTTTTACTTAAATACACTCCTATAATCTCATATACATATTCTGCATTCTGGATTTGTTCAATAGTTTCTTCTGCAGTTACCTCGTACATATCTCCATAATCCGAGTCCTGCCTCACTTCAAAGGTTTCCTTTATTGCATCAGACACTTGTCCGGAAGAATTCCGGTTTTTATATAAGCTTCTCTAAACCTTGAGATAACACCACTATGTTTTTTTGAGTCAAACCAATCCAGGATCAATATGCTCCTTATAGCGTGAAATACTGAATAATACGCCCTGTTATTTGCCGCTGCGTAAAAGCCGTCCTGAAAATTCTTTCTTGCAGTTTCAAGATCCTCTTTTGCTTTCTCATACCGGTACTTGCTATAATCCAACCTATTATCCGACATATACGACACCGTCCTTTTCAATATTGGCAAAAAGAGGAAGGTCTCTCATATATTTATCATAATGCTCCTTACTTTGAATGCTCGGCATCAGCATAACTTCATAAGTGAATTCCCTATCCAGACGATTGGCAATATCTCGGGCTTTCTTTCGTTCGTACTTGACATCTTCATGTGGGATATTGAGCAAAACCATAATATCTACATCACTTTCTTCATCGAAATCGCCTCTTGCACAAGAACCGTATAAAATCACTTTATACAATAGGCTGCCATATATAGCCCTGACTTCATCTGCATAACGTGACACAGCATTATTTATCAGTTCTTTTGTCATATCGCAATTCCTCCATTGTGGTAACCTGCTAAAAGACTGCGCACCCTCAAAAGTGTATTTCCTTTTTCTCCATACTCGATTAGTACAGGAAGGTCTGCCTTAACAGTCTTCAAGACCTTCTCTTTAATTGTCAATATGAATGAACGGCGCTTTCAACAAGGATATCTCCTTTATATGAAAGCTTGATTGAGAAAAACGGAGCATCATCAAGAATTTTCGGAAGGAACAGTCTGTCTCCCTCCCATAAATTCAAATCCTTTACAGACTCCTTGTCAATCCAGCGAAGATCCCCCTCGTCACACGCCCTTTCCTCTCCATGAAACTCATTTGATGTAAAGACAAAAATACATTCATCCTCCCACCCTTCGGAGGAAAATGTCAGGACACCCCTCATTTTATAAGAATCCAGAACCAGTCCTGTTTCCTCTTCTGTCTCACGGCACACACATTCCTCCGGGCTTTCTCCCGGTTCCAGCCTGCCGCCTACTCCAATCCATTTACCCTCATTGACGTCATTCTTCTTTTTTGTCCGATGGAGGAACAGGTATTTATTGTCTTTTTCGATATAGCAGAGGGTTGAAATAATCACTATGCTTAAGATCTCCTTTTTATATTTCTTAGAAACCGCCTGCCAGGTAACGCCCTTTATACAATGGAAATTTTATCACGAAAATACTATATTTTGAAGAAACATTCAATGACTTTTCCCGGCGGGATTTGACACGAAACATGTTGTATGATAGCTTAAAGGTAACTATTCAGAACAGTCACTTGCGGAACCGCAGGTGACGTCTGAAAACTTGGGCATTTTGGCATTCGGCCCTTGCGCCATAGGCGCAACTCTAATGGCCGAATGCGCAATATCTGTTCAGAGCCCAAGGGTTTCTGAACAGATAGCTTAAAGAAGTTCAAATAATATGGCTTTGCGGGAGATCAATATGTTTAATCCTGACAAAAATTCCGGCTTTATTACAATCTTCGGCTCTGCAAATATCGATATCGGGGGGATGCCCCATTATGAACTTATAGAAAGGGATTCAAATCCGGGACAGATCCGTATCTCCCCGGGGGGAGTCGGCCGCAATATCGCGCACAATCTCTGTCTTCTCGGAAATAAAGTGAAGCTTGTAACCGCTTTGGGTCATGACACCTTCGCGGACAGGCTAAGGGAAAACTTCAACGAAGCCGGGATCGACGCGGATGAAAGCCTTGTCTCTGAGCAGGACCCCACCTCGGTTTATCTCTACATCACAGAGGAAGACGGAAAC
>JAILCB010000006.1 GCA_024680595.1 Lachnospiraceae bacterium
TCTTCCGCTGCCTCCTTCGCCGCCTGAGCCCGGGCCTTTTCCACATTCTCCGGCTTCTCACAGGTCTCCACCAGTATGGTGCAGCGGTTATTGGCAAACTGAGCTGTTCCCACTCCGACCACGGCATGAACCCAGTCCCCGTCCGGCAGGTGATACTTTATCTCCCCTTCGGCCACCGCAATAATCATCTCCTCATGACGGGCCATAAGCTCCTTTTGGCCGTCTATGGTTCCAAAAATAACACTCTGGATTCGGCCTTCAAAGAAAATACCGTTCGATGCAATTATCCTTAGAAAAAATGTATTCGCCATACTAATTCTGTCCAAAATGGCCGCTATGGAAAATATCACAGCCCTGTCAGCTCTTTACTGCCAATAATACATACAAGTTATTGAATGGAAACACGCCATCCTTATTTATCTCAATGTGAGAAGACCCCGATTCTACATCCGCTTGGCCTTTTCTGCCGCCTCATCTATGGTGCCCACATTAAAGAAAGCATTCTCCGGAAGCTTGTCACCATCTCCCCCAATGATGGCCTGAAAACCTTTAATGGTCTCCTCCAAGGGCACATATTTGCCTGGAATTCCAGTAAAGGTCTCCGCGACCCGGAAGGGTTGAGACAGGAATTTCTGAATCTTCCTGGCCCGGTAAACCGTGAGCTTGTCCTGCTCTCCCAGTTCCTCCATACCCAGAATTGCAATGATGTCCTGCAATTCCTTATACTTCTGCAGCATCTGCTGGACCTTTAAGGCCGTCTCATAATGAGTCTGTCCCACGATCTCCGCTTCCAGAATACGGGAGGAGGATTCCAGCGGATCCACAGCAGGATAAATACCCTGCTCCACTATCTTTCTAGATAGAACTGTTGTAGCGTCCAAATGGGCAAAAGTGGTGGCCGGCGCCGGATCCGTCAGATCATCCGCTGGCACATATACCGCCTGGACAGAAGTAACAGAACCATTTACCGTAGATGCAATCCTCTCCTGCAGCTCTCCCATATCATTGGCCAGGGTCGGCTGATAACCCACGGCAGAGGGCATCCGTCCCAGCATAGCCGAAACCTCGGACCCCGCCTGTACAAAACGGAAAATATTATCGATAAATAAAAGCACATCCTTATGGGCCACATCCCGGAAATACTCGGCCATGGTGAGCCCGGTCTCCGCAACCCTCATTCTGGCGCCGGGAGGTTCATTCATCTGGCCAAATACCAGGGCTGTCTTCTCTAGAACCCCGGACTCTGACATTTCCGTCCACAGATCATTTCCCTCACGGGACCGCTCTCCCACTCCTGTAAAGATGGAATAGCCACCATGTTCTGTGGCAATGTTGGTAATAAGCTCCTGTATTAAAACGGTCTTACCAACTCCAGCACCGCCAAAAAGGCCGATTTTTCCGCCCTTAGCATAGGGTGCAAGTAAGTCTATGACCTTGATACCCGTTTCCAGAACCTCCTGAACCGGAGACTGATCTTCAAATTTGGGGGGATTCCGGTGAATTGACCAATGCTCTGCGGCATCCACCTCGCCCTTCCTGTCAATAGCATCCCCGAAAACATTAAATAATCGTCCAAGAGTACCTTCTCCCACCGGAACAGAAATGGGGCTTCCGGTGGCATAGACGGTCATGTCCCTGCAGAGTCCCTCCGAGGCATTGAGCATGATGCAGCGCACCTCGTTCCTGCCTGTCAGCTGGGCCACCTCCATAACGCATTTCTTCCCGTTATTATCCACAAAGAGGGCATCTCTGATAAAAGGGACTTCCGCCCCATCCTCAAATTGAACGTCCACCACGGGACCCATTATCTGTATAATCTTTCCCTCAGTCATAATCTGTATCCTTTATTAGGCTCCCTGCCTCTGGGCCTTGGCCCCGCTGCAGACCTCTGTGATTTCCTGGGTAATCATGGCCTGACGTACCCGGTTATACCTCACCTGCAATTCACTCAGAATTTCATTGGCACTCTTATTGGCAGACTGCATAGCCATCATTCTGGCATTCTGCTCAGAACAGAAGGACTCCACTAAAGCGCTATATATATAACCATTCAAACAGTTGGGTATCACATTCTCTATAACTGCTTCCGGAGTCGGCTCCAGCTGGAACTCCTCATGATAGACATCCAAAGGGACTGCTACCTTGAGGGAATCGCTTTTCAGGGGCAGGAGCTGCTGCATCCTCACCTCCGACTCCATCTGGTTCTTCATAGCCGTATAAACAATATTTAAGACATGTATTTCCCGCCTGGCGAAGAGATCCAGCATCTGATAGGTGATCATTCTGGAACGGAAAAGCGAGGGATTCTGGGCCGTATACTTGAACTGCCCATCGATAGGAATCTTTCGCGCCTCAAAATACTGCCGGCCCAGCTCTCCTACCACAAAGAGACTGGTATGCTTATGCTTTTCCATCTCCATCTCAGTCTGCCTCAGGACATTGTGATTATAGGCCCCGGCCAAACCCTTGTCTGCCGTAATAACCAGATAGGCATATACCCTATCCTCCTCTTCCACTCCGATATTCCGGTCAAAATAAGGGCTTTCTATATCCGGCAGATGCCTCTGCAGTCTCTGCAATAGGCCCATGGTTCCGTAGAAATAGGGTTCTGTTTTCTCTTGATCGGCCCTGGCCTTCCTGAGCTTAGTGGAAGAAATCAGGAACATCGCATTGGTAATTTTCTGCGTGTCCCTGATACTGGAAATCCGATCCTTAATTTCCTTCATACTAGCCATATGTCCCTACCATCTCCAAATATGCCATCTTTCCAGGCCGGTTCAGGAAGTCAAAGAGACTTTTTCGCTTCCCATATACCGCCCCTT
Organism: Lachnospiraceae bacterium; assembly: GCA_024680595.1. GTDB lineage: Bacteria > Bacillota > Clostridia > Lachnospirales > Lachnospiraceae > NK4A144. The sequence continues at coordinate 2,823 of JAILCB010000006.1, forward strand.
CCAGACAGGTGATTTTTCGGACCTTACTATCTGTAGTCCGGACTCTATAGCCTACCAATCCCGAGTCTATTTACCGCCCTCCGAAGCTTGCTTCTTCTTTTCCTCAGCGTCTTTCTTCTCGGCCTCTGCAGCCTGCTTTTCCGCCTGCTTCTTTTCTTCCTCCGCCGCCTTTGCCTCAGCCTCCCTGAAGGCCATAAATTCCTTTACCGCCTCAATAATCCGCTCTCCCAGATTGCCTCCCAGGGTACGGCGCTTAGTCAAATCCTGATAGAGCTCCTCATGCTTTTCCTGAATATACTTCAGCATATCCATCTGGAAAGGCTTGACTTCAGCGGGCTCCAAATCCATGAGTAGTTTGGAATTAGCAGCTAGAAGGGTCACCACCTGCTCCTCCATAGTAAGAGGATGCTCCAGGGGCTGCTTTAGGATCTCCATCAGCACCCGCCCCTGCTTTAACTGATCCTGAGTAGTCTTATCCAGATCAGAAGCGAATTGGGTAAATACTGCCATTTCCCGGTATTGGGCCAAATCAATACGGAGAGACCCCGCCGCCTTCTTCATAGCGCCGCTCTGGGCCGCGCCACCCACACGGGAAACAGACAAACCCACATTTACAGCAGGTCTCTGTCCTTCAAAGAAGAGATCGCTCTCCAGGAAAATCTGACCGTCTGTGATGGAAATCACATTGGTGGGAATATAGGCGGACAGGTCACCCGCCTGGGTCTCAATAATGGGAAGAGCCGTTATAGACCCCCCTCCGAAATCATCGGAAAGACGGCTGGACCGCTCTAAAAGTCTGGAATGGAGATAGAAAACATCCCCTGGAAAAGCCTCACGGCCCGGGGGACGCCCCAGTAAGAGAGAAATAGAACGGTAGGCCACGGCGTGCTTTGACAAATCATCATAGATAATAAGCACGTCCCTGCCCTTATTCATGAAATATTCGGCCATAGCGGTTCCCGAATAAGGGGCCACATACTGCAGTGGTGCGGAATCACTGGCCGTGGCGGAAACCACAATGGTCTCCTTCATGGCATCATTCCGCTTCAGTGTGTTCACGATCTTGGCCACGGTAGAAGCCTTCTGGCCAATGGCCACATAAATACAGACCACGTCATTATTCCGCTGATTAATGATAGTATCAATGGCGATGGAGGTCTTTCCCGTCTGGCGATCCCCAATAATGAGCTCTCTCTGTCCCTTTCCAATGGGGAACATGGAGTCAATAGCCAGAATTCCGGTCTCCATGGGCTCGTTCACAGACTTCCTATCGATAATGCCGGGGGCAGGCTGCTCTATAGGCCTGGTCTCACGGCTTTTAATAGGTCCCTGTCCGTCAATAGGGGCGCCCAGGGCATCCACAACCCGGCCCAGGAAGCGGTCTCCCACAGGCACTCCTGCCCTCTCCCTGGTCCTCATGGCCTTGGTCCCCACCCGGAGATTCTCTTCTCTTCCGAATAGAATGCAGCCCACTTTATCCCGGGTAATATTCATCACCATGCCCTTGGTTCCGTTCTCGAAAATCAAAACCTCCCCATACATGGCGTGATCCACCCCGTCCAAAATAGCAATTCCATCTCCCAGCCAGGAAATAAAACCGCTCTCCTTGGACTGAATCTGAACCTCAAAGTCCAGAATCTCCTCCTGGAGAATATTAATGACATTCTCATCGTGCTTTAAGGGATGCTGAAGCCTGCGGGCAAATTTGTCCTTGAGCTGGCCCACACGGCCCGAGGTGCTCCAGTCAAATTCATGGGCTCCAAAACGCAGGATAAAACCGCCACCTAGGCTCTTGTCCTGGGTCAGCTTTAATTTCACATTGGAAATTCCAGACTTATCCTTGACAAATTCAATAAAGGCCCCGGTCTGCCTATCCGACGGCATTGTGACATAAACCAGCTCCGCCTCTAAAACCTCTTCCACAGGGGGTTTCTTCACACTCACCGGATATCACCTGCCTTCGCCAGGAACTTATCATAAAGATCCGTATCCAGATCAGCATTTTCCTCTGTAATAGCCACCCTGGCAGTCGCCGCCGCCACCAGATCCGCCAATTGTCTGGCCGTTTCGGCTTCAAGCGCCCGCTTCTGCAGCTCCACCTTCAATTTCGCGTCGCCCACGATTTCATCTGCCTTCTTGGTAGCCTCGGTGACAATACGCTCATATTCCTCGGTGCCGCGAAGCTCAGCATCGGATAGTGCCTGCTTTCTCTCAATCTCAATCTGGCGCACCTTCTCCTCATACTCCTGCTTCATTTGAGCAGCATCCTGATTGGCCTTCTCCGCCTCAGTCCTCTCCTTATCAATCAGAGCCTGCCTCTCATCCAGAATCTTACTCACCGGCTTTACCAGGAACTTCCGGATAATAAAAAACAGAATCAACAGATTGACAATGGTTGCAGCAATACTGAACCACTCAACAGTAATGATATTCTGCGGTGCGGCTGATGCCATTACACTCATTGGAATCATGGAAATTGTATCCATTCCCTAATCCTCCTCCCCGGAGTCTCCTCCCTCTTATTTCCCGATAACGAAAATAATCAGGATTGCGGCCACCAGTGAATAAATAGCAGTAGCCTCAGCAAGGGCGGCACCCAAAATCAAGGTGTTACGAATCTTGCTCTCCGCCTCAGGCTGCCTGGCAACTGCGTCCGTAGCCTTTGCTGTAGCGATTCCAATTCCGATTCCGGCCCCGATGCACCCTAAAGCTGCGATGCCGGCTCCAATTGCCGTTAAACTCATTGTTCCATCCTCCTTATTATTTGAAATATAATTAAACTGACAAGTGAAACATCCAATATATACGATTCTGCCCCGACTTAATGGGACCCGTCCTTTGCGGATAGCGAATTTCCGATGAAGCTCAAAAGCCTATGCTATTCCTCCACGGCCTCCCCAATATAGATAGAGGTCAGGAAGACAAAAACATAAGCCTGTATTAATCCGTCAAAAATATCAAAGTAGAGACTGAAAGGAACAGGCAGTACAAAAGCTACTATAGTCTTCAGGAGCTCCATAATAATGAAGGCTCCAAAAATATTACCGAATAAACGCATGCACAGAGACAATGGTTTAATGAATAATTCCAGAATATTAATGGGAGTAATAACCGCAATGGGTTTAGTGAAAGACTTGAGCCAGCCGCCGACCCCTTTCCGGATAATTCCCGCTGCCTCCACCACCACAATACTGGTGAGAGCCATGGCCAGGGGGACATTCAAATCCTTGGTGGGCGGCTTCATAAAGGTGAAACCGTGTATAATTCGGGTCTCCAGGAGTCCCGCCATATCACATCCGGCGAGAAAAACGAGAACTGTAAAGGTAAAGGTCCAATAGGACTTGGCCTCTTCTCCCAGCATGCCCGTGGTAACTTTCTTCATCCAACTCACAAAAGACTCTACGAAAAGCTGTCTTCTGCCGGGGTTTTCCACCCTTAGATTTCTAGTCAAGACGATGCAGAGAATAAGGATAATGCCAATTAATATCCATTGATTAAGAATGGACTCTGTAACGGCAATGGGACCGATATGAAATACTGTAGTAACCCCTAATTCTTCAATTAACTTTTCGCCAATATCCATACACCTTCACCTCCCTTGTGCGGAAGTGCCCGTATTCTTGAATCTCGCTACAACCTCAGACTGGAATGCTCGAAGGGTCGGAAAACTGGCTCAAAGGGGCATTTCACTGTGGGATAAGCTTTATCTGACCTGTTTCAAGAGGGCATCTCAAGCAAAACCGCACTGTTATAAAGTATATCGCAAATTTAAGTCAAAGTCTACGAAAATAATTTTCATATGAAAATTTCCAGCATGAAAATTTCCAAAAAAATATTTTTATAAAAACGGTTGACGAATCGAAATGCTTATATTATAATCTCTTTTGCGTCTAAGAGAGTAACAGTTGACGCAGACAATTGAATCGGGGTGTGGCTCAGTTTGGCTAGAGCGCTACCTTAGGGAGGTAGAGGCCGCAAGTTCGAATCTTGTCACTCCGACTTGAGAAAAAGGGATTTTCACAATAGATGAAAATCCCTTTCTTTTTTAGCAAGCCATAGTCCCATGAGGTGCTTGCGTACCCATGGGTTCATGGTGAACGGCCTCATCGAAGGCCGCAGGCCTTATCTGCTTTCGTGGGCCAAAGTCCCTATTACCCTACACAGTGATTTCCTGCAATCCGGTGGCAGACGGCCTGAAGGATGCTTTCGATCCAAAATATCAATAATTCATGTGAATACGCTCGCCTTGGCCTGCAAGCCGGGGCTTGCTTTCTGTCCCAATATCAATAATATACGGAAAATGACCATCTCCGCCTGCAAGCCAGGGACGGAAGGCCCGGAGCTTGCTTTCTGTCTTAATATCAATATTATATGAAAGCAAGTCCGTCTCCGTCCGCAAGCCAGGGACGGAAGGCCCGGGGCTTGCTTTCTGTCCCAAATATCAGTGATAGGTGCACATTAAAATGAATCAACTTTCTCTCTTTGAAAACTCCACCCCACAGCCCCTGGCGGCCAGGCTAAGGCCCACCAGTCTGGAGGAATTTGTGGGACAAAAACATCTCCTAGGCAAGGGACAGGTACTTCGCCGGCTAATTGAAGGAGACATGATATCCTCCATGGTTTTCTGGGGTCCTCCGGGCGTTGGCAAGACCACCCTGGCCCAAATCATAGCCCATAGAACACAGGCGGAATTCATTAATTTCTCCGCCGTCACCAGCGGCATCAAGGAAATCCGTGCCGTCATGCAGGAAGCAGATGAATCCAGACGCTTCGGCCGAAAGACCATTCTTTTCGTGGATGAAATCCACCGCTTCAATAAAGCCCAGCAAGACGCCTTTCTGCCCTTTGTAGAAAAGGGCAGTATTATTCTAATCGGCGCCACCACCGAGAACCCCTCCTTTGAGATTAACGGGGCTCTCCTCTCCCGCTGCAAGGTTTTCGTGCTTCACGGACTGGAGGTATCTGACCTCACGGCACTGCTGCAGCGGGCCATGCAGGACGAAAGGGGCTTTGGAGGCCAGCATATTGATATTTCCGACGATATTCTGGAGAAGATTGCGGTATTCGCTAATGGCGATGCCCGAATTGCCCTGTCTACTCTGGAAATGGTGGTGCTAAACGGAAGCACCCAGAGCGACGGCAGCGTGGTTGTCACCAATGAAACCCTGGAGCAGTGTATTTCCAAGAAATCCCTCCTCTATGACAAGGGCGGGGAGGAGCATTATAATCTGATTTCCGCCCTCCATAAATCCATGCGGAATTCCGACCCGGATGCTGCCGTATACTGGCTGGCCCGAATGCTGGAGGCTGGGGAGGATCCCCTCTACATAGCCCGCCGGGTCACCCGTTTTGCCAGTGAAGACGTTGGACTGGCGGATTCCCGGGCCCTGGACATAGCCGTTGCGGCCTATCAGGCCTGCCACTTTATCGGAATGCCGGAGTGTTCGGTCCATTTGACCCATGCCGTGATTTATATGGCCATGGCCCCCAAATCCAATGCCATGGAAGTCGCTTATTATGCAGCCCGGGACGACGCCATAAAGGACGTTGCGGAGCCCGTCCCCCTCCACCTCCGGAATGCGGTGACAGGTCTCATGAAAGATATTGGCTATGGGAAGGGCTATCAGTATGCCCACGATTATGAGGAGAAAATGACCAGAATGACCTGTCTCCCGGAATCCCTGCTGGGAAAAGAGTATTACTTCCCCACCGAATCCGGAAATGAGGCCCGCTACAAGGAACGGCTGCAAAAGATTAAGGAATGGAAGAAAGGCGGAGAATAATATTCAAGTCTTCGCTCCGTTGTGGTCTAGCTAAGCGTTTTCTCAGCGGAAGACTGGTTCCCCCACTGATGCGAATCTGTCATGCCCCGCCGCTTTAAGAATCGGATGGCTTCTCTCAATGAAATTTAATCGGCCTTTTCTTTTATAGAACAGTTGACAAAAAAAAGAGAATGATTTATGATTGCCTCGTTAGCATCGGATAACATCCTTATTCCATGAATGCTTTCCAATAATTCTTCATTCCTACAGAGGAATTATTGGAATATACTATAACCCAGGCGAGGTGAGTATCATTTCTACGAATATAGCTGATAGTTCAAAGGTATTGGATCTCCTGAAGGAACAGGGCTGCCGCATTACCCGGCAGAGAAGACAGATTGTGGATACGATTCTGCAAAAGGACTTTGAGACCAGCAAGGATATCTATTATTTAGTAAAGCGTGTCGATCCCAGTATCGGGATGGCCACGGTCTACAGGATGATCCGCCAGCTGGAGGAGATAGGCGTGCTAAATCGCATCGAAAGACTGGAATTAACCCCCCGGTGGAAGCACTGAGCCCTCCATCCTTACATTTCACAGGCCTCCCTCAAGAGGCCAAATTCAATTTGCCCTCACACCTCGCCAGATGTATTTCAGGAATACGTCGGGCGTATTTTTTGCGCAAGAATATCAAGCATATCCAATAGCTTATGACTTTCCCTCTTAATTACGGCCCTGTCCTTGATATATTTCCAGTTTCCCTGTAAAGTAGTAGCATACACAGATTAAATGGAGTGTCAGCTATGGATAAGGTATCAAAACTGAAAAGTACTGTAATTTATCATAGAATTGAGGCGGATGTGAGCGTCTTTGTGAAAGAGAATCTTTCCAAATGGCGGGTATACCCCTCAGGGGAAAAAACCATCCACGACTCTGTCTGGGGCTCTGTAGAATATTCGGAATGGGAAGCCCAGCTCATTGATTCCCCCCTCCTTCAGCGCTTAAGGGAAATCCACCAGGTCGGCCTGGCTCTTCTGACCTATCCCGCTGCCAGACATTCCCGCTTCGAGCACTCCCTGGGCGTGGCCTCCGCCATCAAGAAGATGTGCGACCGCATCAATGCCAACCGGGAACAGCCTCCCATCGGCCCAGCTACCAGAAACTGTCTCATTCTGGCCGCCCTGCTCCACGATGTGGGCCATTGCTTTTATTCTCACCTGTCCGAAAGCGTCTATGGGGAGTTGCCGGATTTCCTCGAGCTAAGACAGTCTTTTCGGCAAATCATGGGCAAGAATCCCCAGCCCCATGAAATCCTTTCCTTTATCATCGTTAATTCAGCCGCCTTTCAGCATTTCTTTTTTGAGAAGGTGAATTATCCCGGAAAGGAGACGGTAAGGGACACCTTATTTGCCGATGTGGGCTGCATGATTACCGGTGTCAATATTGTGAGGAATGGCAGGATAAGGAGCTTTCAGACAGCCATGCTGAATGGCTTTTTCGACGCGGACAAACTGGACTACATTAGACGGGATGCCATGACGGCAGGCCTGGCCCTGCAATATGACATTGAACGGCTTTTCACCAAGCTCAGAATTCACCCCATAGCGGACCCGGAAAGCGGTCTCGTTGAAGACCGGCTCCTGCTGAATGCCAATAGTTCCACCGCCATCGAGGAATTAACCTTTTGCAAGATTATGCTATTTAGCCATGTTTACCGTCATCAAAAGGTTTTGGTGACAGAGGCTATCATCAAGGATTGCGCGGAAGGCTTGCAGCGACTAAAAGTGCTCCCGAATATTTCGGATTTCCTCAAGTACACGGATGAGGACTTCCGCAATCTCACGGATTTACAGAAGGACAGGAACCCTTTTCCGGAATATGTTGACAGCCTGAACCTAAAGGAGCTGGTGGAGCGGGTGCGGCTCCGGAACCTGCCCAAGCGCTGTCTGGAAGTGACACGGAGAGACTTGGAAAAGATAACTCAAAAAGCTCCTCTGGGGAACCGGAATAAAAACGATGCCAGTTCTGCCGGGGTTTCCCCGGGCTGCGGAGACGGCTCCGGAAAGTCCCTGGTGGACTCCATTCCATCCATGACCTATTCCCGGCTCCTGGAACTGCGAAAGGAATTATTCCTATTGATTTCAGAGGACTACAAGGAAAAGGAACGGCCAGTCAACTTCAGTTTATTCGATATCTACATCCTCTTCCCTCCCGAAACCAACTATGGCTCCGCAAAGGAGGCGGTCATTCTGGCAAAGGACGAAAAGACGGTAATGACCATAGAAGAGTGCATTCATCTAGACGACTGGGCCCTGCACCTGAATGCCAGCAAATGGAGGGGCTACGTATATGTGACTGAAAGGATCGACCGGAACATAGCCCACGCCGCCGCGGCAAGGCTTTTACTGGGCACAGAAAGCTGAAAATATCTGCATTGCCTTGTGTTTATGAGCACACGGGCCAGGGCCTCATCACGCTTCTTCCCAGCTCCTCCGCACGCTTCTTTGAGCACTAGAGGCTTTGCCCCGTGTTTTTCTATGAGGTCTTGAGTATTTAAGTCAAATACTCTTTCCTCAAATCCGGATGATCCTCAAAAACCCTATTCAATAAGTTCTGCATTGCATCGGCTCGTGAACGTTCCTTCTCTTTTTCAGCCCTCTCCTTCTCGGCCTTCTCTCTCTCCTTCTCGGCCTTCTCTCTCTCCTTCTCGGCCTTCTCTCTCTCTATATTTACGGCGTTTTCTATTTCTTCTTGAAAATCTTCTTTCATGATTTCCTTCAATACGTTCTTCATCTCCTCCTCCTTTCTGATTGCCGAAAACAGTTCCGGGTTTGCCGCCGAACTGACTATCATTACAGCCTTTGCATTAGCTTTATCACCTGGCTTGGTAAGCTTACTCTGCATTAGTAGAAAAGCCCTGACATCGCTTTCCTTTGCATTCTTCGTTAAAATCTGCAGCGCCGGATGGCTTTCCCGCTCAAACTCGCCAATCACAATAATCTGTATGGGGAAATTAATAATTCCACTAATATAGTAAATTCCGGGAAAAGCCCTCTCCACTATTATATCCATATCCCTGAAGGTTTGAAATAGTTTTCTGGGAAAGGCATAGCGGAAAATCGATAAGGTCAATTCCTCTACCGGTATTTCATTGACGGCATTCCCATGTCCTTTATACAGGCAGGCATATCCTATACCCTTGAATAATGTGTCAATTGTCAGTTCGTCGCCCACTCCCTTATATTCTATGACATTATATTTCCGGAAGAGTCTGCCGATTTCGCTGTGAAACTGTATTCCGGGTTCCTTCTCCTGTATTAAAATGTCTATCCGGATTGGTTCCTTATTTAGAAGATGTTCCCTCTCAAAAATGAGTGAATCCGCTTCCTGCGGGAATTCCAATTGTAATCCTCCAAAGAATGCCGTATGCCAGTCTTTGGACTTATCCTCTATTTCAGATTCTTCAACATCAATCTCCTCCAATATCTCTTCATGCAATTTCCTGCGACCTAGAGAATCAGAGACGGAGATTTTGTCTTCTGTCTCGGCCTTCTTGCTTCTTTTCCCTTCCATACACCCTCCTTTCACATGAAAAAAGAGAGACGGTGCACGAAAGATAAACTACCACATAGGCCAGTTTCAGTCTTGAAAACTGAGATAAAAGAAGCACGTCCTTTCAAAATTCCAGTCCTTAAAGCTGGAATAGAAAGGTCAAACCTTTTCGGCCGTCTCCCATCTGTAATTATTTCTACCGGGATCTGCGACCGAACTGGTCATGACGTGTCCCAGAAGTGAAAGGAAACTGGCGACCAATCACCAATTTCCTTTAGGGGAGATTCTATCAGACAAGGATTAGGGTGTCAATAAAGGAGGACTTTAAAAATAAGGACTATTACGTGCAAAATTCAGTTTCTCTGAACAAACGATATTATGAGATATATCTAAGAAGATATAATGCAAAAAGTCCTTTACGTTCAGAACAAACTACAATACATACAATAAGCATCTCAGCTAAAGATTTGCATAAAAAAAGCATCTATCCCTTTGTATAATTTGACAAATAATACAATATGTCTCCCATATATTAGAGAAATGATGTTATAATATTTATTATTTGAGTGTTTTCGGTAGAAACAACAGCTTTTCAAAGGGAGGATAATATGAAATTCCGTAAGCTAGCAGCCTCTATAGGATTGGCAATGGCTTTTTTGGCAACAGCTACTTTTGCATCACCTATGGCAGGCGCTCACAAGGTAAGTGCGGCGAATCTTGAGGAGAGTTCTTCTGACGATTCGGCAGGGGGTAATGAGGTTTCTTCCGATAGCCTTACCCCTGATTCTGAAGACAATGACGATGGGGCATTGCCGGGGCTTGGAGCAGGTGTGACCAGCCAGATTACAGTTACCGGCGGCACGGAGGGAACTGACTATACCAAGGCCGAGGACGGGACGCTTACCGTCAAGACCGCCACCCCTCTCGTCATTGATGGCGGAGGAAAACCTATTACCACAGAGCAAATCATTCTGGGTGTGTCTGATGAAAGTGCAAGTGATATTAATGTGACATTCAAGAATTTGATTATCACCAAGACATCCTCTACCGCCCCGGTACTGATTGTGGATAATTTCAAAAAGAATGTAAATCTGACATTGGTAGGAAAGAATGAGCTGCACGCCGGACCAAAGCGGGCGGCTATTGAGAAGAATAGTCTTGCTGAGGACGGAACCCTGACCATAAAAGGGAATGGAAGCCTAACCGCAGAAGGCGGAGAATATGCGGCAGGAATTGGTAGTGG
>JAILCB010000027.1 GCA_024680595.1 Lachnospiraceae bacterium
TTCTTCATTTTCCCTGGATTCTTCATCTTCCAGGGCTTCTTCATCTGCCTTGCTTTCATCTGCCTTGGCTATATTCTCATCATAGCCTGTCTGACCAAAAGCATTATCCACTTCCTGCTCCACGTCTTCGGAATATTCATCTTCAATCTCTACTGATTCATCTTCACTCTTTACATCTTCCGTCGTTTTGGCCGAATTTACCCCATCTTCCTGCACAATAGGTTTATGATTTTGAAAGTAAAATACAGCTGCGGCCACAAGGGCTAATGCTGCGATTATTAGAATTACCCCGCCTTTACCGCCCTTACTCTTATTTATCTCTCCCCGGGCAGTATGTGATGAAGCGCCTATTCCCTGTTTTCCCCCGGCATTTCCGTCTCCTGCCGGTTTTTCTTTTGCACATACTACACTTTTCTCTCCCGGCACCTTGCTACCTGATATGCCACTGGCTTTCCCCGTATTTTCCTCTAAGGACAATGAATCTGAATGTTTCTGACTATCCTGTGATTCTGATGTCGCTGCGTCCAAAATCTCCACCTTGCTGCCGCAAGAGTCGCAAAACAAGGCATCATCAGCAAGGCTTGCGCCACAGTTTTCGCAAAATTTCATACTATGCCTCCTCAATACTCTTTCCACACTCTGGACAAAAGTTCTTTCCGAAGATCAGGTCAGCCCCACAATTCGGGCAGTTCTTTATGAGTTTTTTCTTTTTAACCTCAGCTCCGCACCTTGAACAAAACGTATTTCCCTTGGTAATCTTCTCTCCACAAGCCGGGCAGGTATCCGGGGTTATCATTATAACCACTTCTTTACCGCATCCCGGACAGAATTTTGAGGTAGAACTGACCATACTTCCACAGGCTTCACACTTTACCTGTTTAAGAGACGAAATATATTCGGCAACCGTCACCCCACTTTTGCCTACTTTAGAGACACGCCCTTTTATATTTTCTGCAAGAGATGGACCTTCGTCTTCCATTTTGTGTCCACATTTTGAACAAAACTTTTTCCCAAAGGCTACCGTATTGCCACAGCTCGGGCAGGTCCTCCCATTCTGCCCGGCCTTATCTGCATTCCGAAGTTCTGCAGCATTCTTCTTAAGTTCTGCAATGCCATTTGTCATCTTACCTGTGACATCCGATATCACAGATTTAACTCCCTCTTCCCTTATAGTACTGCCTGTCACCCCATATTCCCTCATAACAGACACGACTATGATTCCTACAAAAATCAATATTTCCAGCCAGAAAAATATTTCAAACCTCGTCTCCCCTTTGACATGACCATAGCCGCCGTAATCTATATTGCTAGATCCAACTATTCCGGCCATTTTTAACGCTGTAACTATAATTCCCAACAAACTAGCCAGCGATCCACCTATGTAAAAAAAAGGTTTCTTCACAGACTCGTGCTCAATCAATTCACCAATTATGGCGACAACCGGAAAAGCCATGGTTATATAACCAAGAACGCTTAGCATTAGGAATTGAAACCCAAGGTTTGTCATGGAAGCAGAACTCTCAGCATAATCCATATAACTTGACGATACAACATAAGTGCTCCATTTAAAGAACAGCAGCACCGTCGCCACAAAGCACATGATGATCCTGGGGTCCTTTAATTTAGTTTTGATGTTGGAAGTATCCATAGTTTTTCTCCTCTCTTTCAGGGCGAGCTGTAGCTTCCCTGTACAGCTCATCTTCGCTAAGCTGATCTAGGCTATGCAGCTCATTTATTGTTAACTAAACTTAGAATACCTCTCTTATCTGACACTCTATGTCGGAGTAAAAAATATTTCCCTCCTTGAAATCTTTTGTTTTACTATGTCATAATATGTCCTGCCTACCCTGTATGATTAAGCAGAAAACAGTATTTTTCAGATAGCTTTTTAAGGAGGGGACTTACCATGAACAGAAATATCGCAGATAAACACATAAAGACCGATCGCATAATGGAGCTCTTTTTCAGAGCCTTAAAAGGCGAAGCCCTCTCTGTTCAAAAACTATCCTTTGAATATAATGTCTCAACCAGAAGTATCACCCGTGACATAAATTCCCTTAAGGCTTTTCTTGCCGAACATTCTGATAACTTTGGATACACTGAGCTGGAGTATTCCAGCACCAACCATTGCTACAGCCTTAGAATGGACAGCTTTCTCTCCAACAGGGAACTGCTGGCGATAACAAAGGTGCTCATTGGAAGTCGGGCCTTCAACAGCTCTGACCTTCTTGAACTGATCAGGAAACTAAAGATGAACACAACTGCCTCAGACAGGACAAAACTTGAAAAGCTTATCCACAAGGAAGTGTATCATTATGATGAGATCCACTCTGACTGCCAGAGTGTTATTGATAATCTTTGGAAACTGACGGAATGTATAGAAGCGAAAAACACGATAACGATTTCTTATTATAAGATGAACCGAGATATGGTAAAACGCAAGCTTATGCCAGTATCTGTGCTGTTCAGCGAATACTATTTCTACCTAATCGGATATAACTGTGAATCAGAAACTCCCAATACGCCGATATATTACCGAGTGGACAGAATATCTGAAATCACAGTCCACAGAGAAAACTACAAGCTCACCAAGGAGCAGAATGTAGACGAGGGAATGCTGCGCAAAAAAAGCCAGTTCATGTGGCCGGGGCCTTCCCGCCGGATCCGCTTTGAGTTTACCGGCCCTTCCGTTCAGGCAGTTCTCGACAGAATCCCCACTGCCAGGGTTATTGAATACCAGGAGGGTAAATCCATAATCGAAGCCGAAGTATTTGGCACCGGGATTAAGATGTTTCTCTTAAGCCAGGGCTCCTGGGTAAAGGTTCTCTCTCCTGATGAGTTTGTAGAAGAGCTAAAGCTGGAGCTGGAGAAAATGAGGGGAATGTACGATTAAACTCTAACTGAAAACGCCGGATTTACCCAAAAAGTCTCTCCTCCCATGTAGGTAAAATACCAAAAACACCCTCTTCCTTTTTTTATTGACATAGATCCCTCTTTTTGTTAAACTACTCTGAAATTGAATCGGGGCTTGCTATAATCCCACTCAATTAAAGCCTAACTGCCCTAATTTCATATCTTTCCTATTATTAATGTGGGCAGTACCTTGTTTCCCCGGTGCAGCTGCACCCCGGAAGACTTGAGTCGTATTTATTAAAGGAGAAAGACAGGCGGACATCCTCCGTCCTGTCATTTGTTTTACAGAAAGGAGATAGAATGGGTCAAATAATTGGCGAAGGAATCACATTTGACGATGTACTTCTGGTGCCTTCCTATTCGGAAGTGACACCCAACTTTATTAATATCTCCACTCATCTGACGAAAACTATTAAGCTTAATATACCTATGATGAGCGCAGGAATGGACACTGTCACGGAGAGTGCCATGGCCATAGCTATGGCAAGACAGGGTGGAATCGGTATTATCCACAAGAATATGCCCATTGAAGTGCAGGCGGACGAAGTAGATAAGGTCAAGCGCTCTGAGAACGGCGTTATTACAGACCCCTTCTTCCTTTCTCCGGAGCACACTCTAAAGGATGCCGATGACCTCATGTCCAAGTTCAGAATTTCAGGAGTCCCCATTACTGTGGGACGCAAGCTGGTCGGCATCATTACCAACCGGGATCTGAAATTCGAAACAGATTTTTCCAAAAAAATCAAAGAATGTATGACATCCGAGAATCTGATTACCGCTAACGAGGGTGTTACCCTGTCGGAAGCCAAAAAGATTCTGGCCAAGTCCAAGAAGGAAAAGCTTCCTATTGTTGATGAGGAAGGCAATCTGAAAGGACTCATTACCATTAAGGACATTGAAAAACAGATAAAGTATCCCCTGTCTGCCAAGGACGGTCAGGGACGGCTTCTCTGCGGCGCCGCTGTCGGTGTCACCGGTGATTTCATTGAAAGGGCAAAGGCCCTGGTAAAGGCCCATGTTGACTGTGTCGTGGTGGATTCGGCCCATGGCCATTCCAAGAATGTCCTGGAGGTTTTGAGGGAATTAAAGAAGAACTTCCCCCAGCTTCAGGTTATTGTTGGAAATGTAGCCACCGGTGAGGGCACCAGGGCGCTTATCGAGGCAGGGGCAGATGCCGTAAAGGTAGGAATCGGCCCCGGCTCCATCTGCACCACCCGTGTAGTGGCCGGTATCGGTGTTCCCCAGATATCAGCCGTTATGGACTGCTATAATGCCGCCAAGGAATATGGTATTCCTATTATCGCAGACGGCGGAATTAAATACTCCGGCGATATTACAAAGGCCATTGCGGCAGGCGGTTCTGTCGTTATGATGGGATCCATTTTTGCAGGCTGTGATGAGGCTCCGGGCTCTTTTGAGCTGTACCAGGGCAGGAAATACAAGGTATATCGCGGCATGGGATCCATCGGTGCCATGAATAATGGAAGCAAGGACCGTTATTTCCAGGAAGGGGCCAAGAAGCTGGTACCCGAAGGCGTGGAAGGCCGGGTGCCCTACAAGGGCTCTGTAGAGGATACCGTATTCCAGTTAATCGGCGGTCTCCGCTCCGGTATGGGCTATTGCGGCACAAAGGATATCCCTTCATTACAGAATGAAGGAAAGTTCATAAAGATATCGGCGGCCTCCTTGAAGGAAAGCCACCCTCACGATATTCATATTACAAAAGAGGCACCGAACTATTCGGTGGATGACAGCCAGTAATGGGATTGCTTTTAAAACGGGAATTAAAATCAATTTTCCGCAAAAAATCTACTTGGTTCTTTCTTCTGTCCATCGTTCTCGTGACCGTTGTCGCAAATCTGTCCATGATAATTTTCCGCAAATGGATTTACGGCACTAGGGACGGAACTTTTTCCTACAATCTGATTATCTTCGCAGAGGGTTTTTTCTGGATTCCCTATTATTGCAGTATCTTCATTTCAGATATAGCTTTTGGAAAGAAGTACCCCCTCCCCTCCGATTATTGGGGGCAGGGGGATGACAGAAGTACAGGAGGGAATGGGGAGCCCGACTCCCCCACGGCTACTCAGATTTATTTCAGTAAGCTATTGACGGCCTTTATTCTGCTCCTTATATTTGCGGTTTTTGCCGCAGGCGCTTTTCTACTCCTAACGCCGCTCATGCAGATTCATGACGGCACCATCGACAGCTATGTAATCGATGATTTTCTGGAGTCAGTAAAAAATGCCCTACCTCTGTTTCTAGCGGGGATTTCCATGGCCAATATGTTCCTATTCGGAACAAAGCAAAAGAAAAAGGCCTATTTGTTATTTGCAGTATTCGTAATTCTCCTGCCCAGGCTAATCATGTTTCTGGCAACGGACAGAATTCGGATTCTTCCCTGCGTTTTTGCGTCTAAGTACCTAATCACGCCTCAATTCCAGGCCCTGCAGTTTTTCGCAACCCGGGATGTTCCAAAGGCCTATGTGACAGGACTGATTTATGTCCTCTTCTCCTCTGCCATCGGTCTGTCTCTTTACCGCAGGCAATGCAAGGAAACGTAAACGGCTTAGATAGCGGGCGGATTCATCGCATGTAATTTATGTAAACCGCTTTCTGATATGGCAGAATAGTTGGACAACTAAGCATCAGCCCAGATTTACCGTATGTGATTTATGTAAACCATGTATTTAGAATGTGCTACATTTTTTGATTATATAGATGAAAGATGATTTGTTGTTGTGAAGGATAATACTCTTCAGAAAAAATGTTTGGCGGCCTTGCCGGCCGTCATTCTTATGTGCGGGATTTTTTTCTTTTCCTCCAGGGAAGCAATAGAGTCCTCCCAAAGCAGTATGACAGTTTCTATGTACCTGGTAGAAGCTGCAGACCAAATTGGCGGATGGAGTCTGACTCCCGAGCAGGCCCGGCATCTGGCGGCCCTCATAGAGGGTCCTATCCGGAAATGTGCACATGTGATTGAATACACATTGCTCTCCTGCGCGGTCTACATCATGTTCATCCCCTGGTTTAGGGATGGAATTAAAAGATATTTTGCCACCCTCCTAGTCAGCATCCTATATGCCGCCAGCGATGAAATCCACCAGCTCTTTGTAAATGGCCGGTCCGGCAGCTTCCGGGATGTCTGTGTAGACGCTGTCGGCGTAACGGCAGGTGCCATGTTTATGCTGGTTCTACAACACCTAAAAGAAAGAAAAAGGCACAGAACAGACTGCGGTTGACACTCATTGGTTGTAATTAAACATAATTTTACTAATGCAGAAAAGGCACAGTGAAACGGACTGCGGTTGAAACGGCTTGATTTCTTTGCATTTTAGGCGTATGATGACCGCGGTTTTTATTTTTGTAATAATTGACTCTAAGTTTATAGAATATGAGGTTATTTATGATGTTTGAGCCTTTAGGAAGGAGAATACGAATGCAGCTGGGGAGAAATGAGCCCTGTTGGTGTGGAAGCGGAAAGAAATACAAGAACTGCCATTTGGCCTTTGACCAGAAGATTGGTTCCATAAAGGATCAGGGGCATGTGGTCCCGTCTCATGTAATGATCAAGACAGAGGAGCAGATTGCCGGAATTCGGGAAAGCGGAAAGATTAATACGGCCATTCTGGACTATGTGGCTAGCAAGATTAGACCCGGCATATCCACCCAGGAAATTGACAACTGGGTAGCGGCCAAGACCAAGGAGTATGGGGCAATTGCGGCCCCTCTGAATTATGAGGGCTTCCCAAAAAGTGTCTGTACCTCTATTAATGACCAGGTCTGTCACGGAATTCCCTCCCCCTATGACATTCTGAAAAGCGGCGATATTATTAATGTAGACTGCACCACCATTTATAACGGCTATTATGCAGATGCCTCCCGCATGTTCCTGATTGGTAATGTGGATCCCAAGGCCAAACAGCTGGTAGAGGATGTTTACGAGGCCGTGCAGATAGGCCTGCGCGAAGTAAAGCCCTGGCGTTTCCTTGGCGATATGGGTTCTGCCATTAATGAATTCTGTAAATCAAAGGGCTATTCAGTTGTGGTAGAAATCGGCGGTCACGGCTGTGGCATCGATTTTCACGAAGAACCCTGGGTCAGCTATACCTCCAAGCCCGGAACCGAAATGCTTATGGTTCCCGGCATGTCTTTTACCATTGAGCCCATGGTTAATATGGGCCGGCATGACATTTATACAGATGCCGACAATAACTGGACGGTATATACCGAGGACGGCTCCTTATCCGCCCAATGGGAAATCCACGTAGTTGTCACGGAGGACGGAGCGGAGGTACTCTCCTACTAATAATCTAGAAAGGCGTAAATTCATGAGTATTGTTATTCCTCAGAACTATGAGAACAAAATGGACGTAATCGAAACCCAGCTGGCTATAAAGTCCGTGAAGGACTATTTCGAGCGGGCTCTGGCAGAGGAGCTGAATCTGACCCGTGTATCGGCCCCCCTTTTCGTCCTGCCCGAATCAGGCTTAAACGACTATCTAAACGGCACAGAACGCCCTGTCAGCTTCGGTATCCGGGAGCAGGATGATAAAAGGGCTGAAATCGTCCAATCTCTTGCAAAATGGAAACGTTTTGCCCTAAAGAAATACGGATTCAGTTCCGGAACCGGTCTCTATACCGATATGACAGCCATCCGCCGGGATGAGGATACGGATAATCTCCACTCCATCTATGTGGACCAATGGGACTGGGAGCGGATTATTGAGAAGAATGAGCGGAATTATAACACCCTGGTGGAAATGGTGAATCTGGTCTATGCGGCTCTTCAAAGGACAGAGCTTTTTCTGGCCATGAGATATGATTTTCTGGAACCTGTTCTGCCCCATGATATCACCTTTGTGAGCTCACAGGAGCTGGAGGATCTCTATCCCGACAAGACTCCAAAGGAGCGTGAATATGAGTTCTGCAAGCTTCATGGCTCAATCTTTGTATCCCAAATAGGTGATGTCCTGAAGAGTGGGGAAAAGCATGACGGCCGGTCTCCTGACTACGATGACTGGACCCTGAACGGAGATATTATCGTATATTACCCTGTCCTGGACTGTGCTCTGGAGCTGTCCTCCATGGGAATCCGAGTGGACGAGAAGGCCCTGGCTGAACAGCTAAAGAAGGCCGGCTGTGAGGAGAGACGGGAACTGGAATTCCAGAAGATGCTCCTTGCGGGAGAGCTTCCCTATACCGTGGGAGGCGGAATCGGCCAGTCCAGAATCTGCCTCTATTTCCTGCATAAAGCCCACATCGGCGAGGTTCAGTCCTCCATCTGGCTGGACGAGGACCGGCAGACCGCCGCGGACCACGGCATTTCCTTACTGTAAGGCATTTGCAGGACCAGCCTTACGGAATACCGCAGGTCATAGCATTCACTGACTGTAAGGCATTGCAGGACCTTTCTTTTCGGTCACTGCAGATTACGGCATTCGCTGACTGAAAGGAAATTGCAGGACTAGACTTCACAAGAAATTTTCAGATCATAAAAGGGACCCTTGCCATTAGTGGGTGCAACTTAAGGATTTCATTATCCCGGAAATTACGGCATAGTCGTGAAATGCGGCTATGCCGTTTTCTTTTTCTGCTCAGGCGTCGGCGGTGTAAGCTCACCGAAGCAATTCCAAACGATGCGGATGTGCTGAAAAATGTCGTAAGTCTCCTGATAGATGATCGCCTCATAGGAGTTGTTTTGCAAGGTGAATACTTTGCACCCCTTTTGGCCGTCCGATTCCTTGATAGATGGGAACCTTGTTCAACCCAGCTTATCACTGAGGGCAAATGCCTGAGCCATTTTATTCTGTGCTTCCCGATTCAAACCACAAGTGGCAGCGATGTATCTCCATTGGCTCTTTATAGTCGTGAATATTTTTTGTGCTCCACTCTCAGCTTCTTCCCACGTCAGTCCAAAGAAAGAAGCTACCTCAAAAGCTAAATCCAGATCAATTCCGGAATCATCCATGGGCATCAATACAGACCAGGCCGGCTGCTTAACCGGAAATCCTTTCACTGCATTATACGCTCCCGGGAAAAATCGGCTTCTCCGGCCTTACGCTGTGCACGTTTTTCATGTCCTTCATTTGAAGCAGGATAAGAACCGTGCCAGCCAGCCCCAGTGCACAGGCTATGAGCTTCTGCCTCATATCCTGCAGAATGTCAAATCCCATCAAGGAAGCAATTAAATAGACAAATCCATTGGCAAATCCGTGAAATAGGATGGGAGCCAAAATCGAATCACACTTCCAATAAACATAGCATAATAGCAGGCCGGATAGAAAAGCATATACAAATTGCAGGGCATTACCGTGATAAATCCCAAAAACCAGGGATGACCCGACTCCGGCCGCCACCGCACTGACATATATCCTTAATCTGCCAAAGAGGAGAAAGCGAAACAAAAATTCCTCTATTATGGGTATGCCGATACCGTATATTAGAATGCCTATTAAAAGCGGATAGCGAAACATTACCGGACGTATTTCTGCCTGATAGCGGGGAAACCACTGGGCAAGGGGCAGAATTTCCAGAAGGGAATTCAGGAAAAGAGCATAGAATAAACCCAGGGGGCCGGACATGATGATGCCCCTGTGCCTATAGAGCCAGCTTTTCTTTAGATTCTTCTTTCTATCCTCAATCATAATAAACTGTATTCATCCTTATCTTTAATCAACCATAATGCCTGACCCATAAAAGCACATGAAGCATCAACAAAACGGCAGGCTTCTAACTGATCCCTGACGGAACTAATGGATCATGAAAACTTGAAGCATCAATAAAACGACAGGCTTCTAACTGATCCCTGACGGAACTGATGGATCATGAAAACGAGAAGCATCAACAAAACGGCAGGCTTCTAAGCACGGCTTTGATAGATCTAATGGCCCACAAAAGAATAATTAGCATCAGCAAAATCACAGGCTTCTACCGCGGCTTTGATAGATCTAATGGCCCACAAAAGAATAATTAGCATCAGCAAAATCACAGGCTTCTACCGCGGCCTTGATGAATCTAATGGCCCCTGAAAGTAGATTTAGCATCCATATGCCTCTATGGTTTACATAATGATTCCATTCCTATCTGAATTATAATTCGATTGTTTTTGCCAGGGCAACAGAATAGATCAATTTCTCCGCCACCTGTTTTCCCGTAAGCTGATTAAGGGCCTGAGCATAATAATCCAACTGGGTATGATACCTATCCACCAAAGTCCGGGCGTCTTTAACGGCATCCGTTTTGTAGTCCATGACAATGATTCTCCCGTCCTCCTCAAAGAAGGCATCGATTATCCCCTGAATAAGCACCATCTCCCCCTCAGGATAGTCCGCTCTTAGCTCAGACGCGGGCCTGCCAATCAGGAAAGGCTGCTCCTGGAAAAGCTTTCCTTTCTCCTCAGCCCTCTGCATCCTCTGGGCAAGAGGACTCTTAATAAAGGCCAGAATATCCTTGGGCCGAATTCTCTTGGCCATTTCCGGCGAAACCCGCTCTTCCTTAACCAAGGTATTCAGGTACTCCTCCACCTCTGCCAATGTATGGAGTTCGCCAAAGGGAAGCCTTTCAAAGGCGGTATGATAGGCAGTTCCCCTTTCCGCACCGCCCTTAGGCCTGCTTTCAATCTTATCCGCCGCCCTGCCGTCCGAAGCACTGCCAGCTTCATCCACAGGGCCCGTGGGCCTGCCTTCAATCTTATCCGCCGCCCTGCCGTCCGGAACTCTGCCAGCTTCATCCACAGAGCCCGTGGGCCTGCCCTCCCTCCTATCAGCAGGCTCAATCCCACTATCTAATTCCTGACTTCCTTCCCCTTGTCCAGTCTTTCTCTCTCCTAACCTGGGAGAAACCTTCTTCTCTCCCTTTATGCCATAAAGAGGTATATCAAATTCATCATCCCGCATGGCGGCAATCTTTAATTCAGAAACAGAAACCTTAGCGGGAATATGAAGGGATGACTCATAAGGATAGGCGTAGGAAACTGCCTTATTCAGTCTATCCAGCACCTCCCCGTCATAGACCTTTTCAGGATCCACAGAAAGGAAATCATCCTGAAAGGAGACAAATTTAATCTCCTCCTCCACTGCTTCATCCACTGTCTCAAAAAGAGGGACCTGACTTACAGAAATCGACTTCGCTGCTTCCCCATCATTAATAGCCATTAGAACCAAATCCAGATAGGACAGAGCGCCTGAAATTCCCTTTCCCGAATAGGCCAGGGCCTTTTCCAAATCAGGAACCACTGCAGTCATAATGAGCTTTTCCTCTGCCCTGGTCATAGCCACATAGAGAATCCGGATTTCCTCCCCCAGGGTATTCAGCTTTCTCCTGCAGGCAATGGCATCCATAATAGCAGTGGTCTTCTTGACCTTTCTATCAGGCTCCACATAGGATAGTCCAATTCCCAATGAAGGATCTGTAACCATGGCAGCGGATGCATCCCTGAAATTAAATCGTTTCTGCAAATTACAGAGAAAAACCACTGGAAACTCCAGCCCCTTAGATTTATGAATACTCATAATCCGGACGGCGTTTCCTCCTTCCTCCGATCCCGCCTCTCCCAGATCCAATTCCCTCTTCTTTAACTGTTCAATATAGCGTATAAAGCGGAAAAGTCCCCTATAGCTAGTCTCCTCATATTCTGCGGCCCGGCTAATCAGGAGTTCCAAATTTCCGGAGGCTGAACCGCCCTTGGTCGCGGCAAATAGATCATATCCGGTTTCATTTAAGATTCTGCGAATCAGGCTATGTATAGGTGTATAGGGAACCATATCCCGGTAACGCTCTAGCATATGTAGAAAGGAGGCTGCTTTCCTCCTCAAAGCCATTAGTTCATCCACTGAAAGGACCGCCCTGACCTTGTCAGGAAAGCCCTTCGGGCCGTCCTCCCCGGTTCCCACATCAGCCTTATTTGAAGCCTCCGAAAGCACTCCAGCCTCCACTTCAACCTTCCCGGAAACCTCCGAAAGCTCTCCAGTCTCCACTTCATCCTTATTTGAAGCCTTTGCCAGGTCTACATCCTCCACTTCAGCCTTATTGGAAGCCTCTGTCGAGTCTCCTTCTTCCACTTCAGCCTTCTTTGAGGCCTCTGCCGGGTCTACACCTTCCACTTCAGCCTTATTGGAAGCCTCTGCCGGCTCTCCTGCCGCCACTTTCAGAGCCTCATAAAAGCTGCCATCCTCCTTACAGAGGCGGATTCCCGCCAATTCCGAGTCCGAAAATCCCCCAAAAGGACTTTTCAACACGGCTGTAAGGGCAATATCCTGGACAGGATTATCCAGAATAGAAATGAAATTGCAAACCGTCCTAACCTCCTCAGTCTGGAAATAGCCCGTTGCTGATTCCACATAGGCAGGAATCCCGGCCTCCTCCAAGGCCTTTCTATATACCTCATCCACACCCGTAATCGTTCGGAGAAGTATGACAAAATCCCCATACTCAGCAGGCCGTCTCTCGCCGCTTCCCCTCTCTTCAATAGGAAAGCTGCCCACCATCTTTCCAATCTTCTCCGCAACAGCCCTGGCCTCCAGCTCCAGAGGCTCTATCTCACCCTCGCTATCCTTTTCTAATAGCAGGAGCTCCGTCCCATTCTCCTCCAAATCCTCCAGATAGGAAGCCCCATAATAAAGCTCCGCCTGCCTGTCGTACTCCACACCTCCCACCGTAGGATGCATGACCCGCCTGAAAACATCATTCACGGACTTTATCACACTTTTCCGGGAACGGAAATTCTTGGAAAGCACAATTTTTCTGCTCTTGGGGTCCCGGTCATAGCTTTCATATCGGGAGAGAAAGATTTCAGGCTCCGCCAGCCGAAAGCTATAAATACTCTGCTTCACATCCCCCACACAAAAGTAATTATTATCCTTTGCAATAGAGGTTAGGATGGCTTCCTGTATATGGTTGCTGTCCTGATATTCATCCGTCATAATTTCCTGAAAATAATCCCGGTACTCTTCTCCCGCCGATCCTTTCAGAATAGTTGCGGCGAAATGCTCTAGATCAGAGAAATCCATAACGTTCTTTTTCTCCTTTAAGGAGGTAAAGATTTGCCGGAATCTCAATGTCAGCCTCACCAATTCCTCAATCAGAGGGGCGCAGACCGTGATTTCCGCTATTGCTTCATCCAGATCCCGGCGAAAATACTCCGATAGCTTATTAATCCTATCCTTACAGCCATTCCGGATATTCTTCACCATTTCCTTGATATCCGGATCCACATCCTTATCCTTCTTGGAGGAAAGCCTCTGAAAGCTCAGATTATTAAGCCTCTCCCGAATCTCGGTATAGGTAAGGAGGGATTTCTTTCTGCCGCCTGTGGCAGTCTTTCCGGAGCCACCTCCGGCCTCCTTTAATTCAGAAACCGCCTCTCCGGCCTCCTTTAATTCAGAAACCGCCTCTCCGGTCTCCTTTGATTCAGAAACCGCCTCTCCATCTTCCTTTATTCCAGAGACAGCTTCCCCGGCCTCCTTTAATTCAGGAGCAGCTTCCACATCTTCCTTTAATTCCAGGACCGCTTCCCCTGCCTCCTTTAATTCAGGAGCAGCTTCCACATCTTCCTTTAATTCCAGGATCGCTTCTCCGGACTCCTTTAATTCCGTGACCAATCCTCCCTCTGAACTAGTCGGATCCTCATCCTCTCTATTTCCAGACAGAAAAGCAGAAAGCATATCCATATCCGACTCAACAGCATCCAGATACATATAGGGTCCGGCGCAATCCTCAGCCAGACTTTGGGCCTTCTGCAAATCATGATAGATTTCCTCTATCTCATGAAGGAATAAGTTGCTAAAGTAGAGGGCCCAATCCTGCTCGTCCACAGGACTGGTCCGGGCGTTAATATAGGGAACCGGCAGCTCATTAAGCCATTTCTCCGGATCAACCCGACTCTCCGCATATTGATGGAGATCTAGTATCTGCTGCCTGACATCCAGATCATCCTTTCTAAATGAACAATGCTCCAGAAAAGAAAGAAATTCCTCACTGCCTTCCTCATAAGCCTCTTCCATGAGCTCATCCGCCGCATCCTCCTTTAAGAGTTCAATCTCCGGCTGATTTCCAATGCGGGAACCGGGATCCAATCCTATCCTATCAAAATTATCCCGGACCACCCGGCTACAGAAGCTGTCTATGGTGGTAATATGGGCACTATGGACCAGATTCAGCTGTTTTTGCAGCCTTTCATCCAAAGGATGGGCCAGGGCCTCCCTTTCCAGTCTCATACGGATCCGCTCCCGCATCTCCGCCGCAGCCGCCTTGGTAAAGGTAACAACAAGAAGCCTGTCAATATCCACAGGCATATCGGGGTCCAAAACCCGTCTAAGAATACGCTCCACCAAGACCGCAGTTTTCCCTGAACCCGCTGCGGCAGAAACCAAAATATTCTTTTCCCTGGTATCGATTACAGCCTGTTGATCCGGCGTAAATTGCATGCTAAACCATCCTTCCAAACAGAAAATCTTCTATAAGTATGCAGAAAAACCCACTCCAAACCGCAAAGGAGCAGGCAGAAATCACTCTCCCAAAACATCAAGGAGCAAGCAGAAAACGCCCCCAAAATCATCAAGGAGCAAGCAGAAAGTCCCTTCCCCAAAGCATCAAGGAAAAATCCAAAAGCAGCCTCCCCAAAAGCATCAAGGAATAATCCCAAAGCAGTCTCCCCGAAAGCATCAAGGAAAATACCAAAGCAGCTTCCTCAAAGCATCAAGGAAAAATACCAAAGCAGCCTCCCCAAAGCATCAAAGAAAAATACCAAAAGCAGTCTCCTGAGAGCATCAAGGATCAACCCCAAAGCCCCCACTTCCTTCCTCTTCTTCCGAAAATACCCCGGGGTCCTCTATCTTCTTCAGGCGTCTGACCAGGTAGCCCGGAACCCTGGGATCAAAGGAACAGCAATCCCTGAAATCACAATAATCACAGGATAGCCTTTTGTCATACAGAACAGGAACAGGATCAATCTCCCCCTCACTTATCCTGGCCCGAAAATCCGCGGCCCTCCTTCTAACCGTTGCCAGAATGGCGGCAAAATCCTCTTCGCTGGCAACCGAGGATGTACTGTAAAAGCTACCATCCTTCTTGAAGGCAACCGGAATAATGTCCGACTTCTGATCCATTTCCCTGTCAAAAAGAGAAAGCACCTCCGGATCCGAATTCACAAGCCCGCGCAGCTTCAGCTTTCCTTTCACCTTCTTATGAATCTCCGAATCCGTCCCCTCCGTCAAATCTGCAGCATTAATAACCGGATCGTCAATATGATAGTAGAATATGCCCGCAGGCTTGACCTCCATAGAGGGATGGGCCACACGCTCTATCTCCATAGCCCCATTCAGATACACGGCCAGCTGCAGGTCCAGGCCGTAATAAAGCCTAGTCAGATCAAAATCCTTATCCCCCGACTTATAATCAATGACTGAGAGATATATCACATTTCCCTTTTCCGCCGTATCAATGCGGTCAATCCGCCCAATAAAACCCTCTGACCGGAACTGCTTCTCAAAAGCCTCGGCCCGGAAATCCCCCGACTTCTCCTGTTCTCCAAGCACCTTAACTGTAGTTTTTAATATACGGGAAATCCGGTTCACAAAGTACCGGTTCCTCTGGGAGCTTAGCAAAACCACATTCTCATTCTCCCGGAGAAAACGATCCAGGACTTGCTCCGTCAGCTTTCCGACCTCTTCATCATCCAAGTCCTCAAAGGTCTGTCCCCTTGCTGCCAAAATCTCCCCGCAGAGATTGAGAACCCCATGCAGTACATTTCCCAGATCCCGCCTCTCAAAGCCAAACTCCTCCCGCTCCATTAGCCTCAGGCCATACCTCAAATAATGCTCATAGGCGCAGGAGGCAAAGCGCTCCAGCCGGGTTGGGGATGCAATGGTCCCACTCCCGTATAGCTCCTTAGCGACCGCTTTGGAAATAGGATCCGACCGATAATGACGAAAAGCCGCCTCTGTCATCATTCTGACCTGATCCCGGTAGTCCGCCGATGCAGAAAAGAAGCGGAAAAGTTCCTTGTCTCCATCTTCCGGGGCCTGCTTGCAGGCCAAAGACCGACTTAGAGAAATAAGGGCATCCCTGTCCGTCCTCAAATCCGACCGGTATTCCCCCTCCTGAATGGTCTCTATGGCAAGCTTGGGAAATAGCCCCCTCAAAACACTTACAAAATAGGATATTCGAATGACCTTCCCTTCCCTATCATTACGGGAAAAAGTACAGCACAGCAGATCCTTCGGCTTCGTAATGGAAAGATAAAAGTAGAGCTTTTCCTCCCCAATCTTTTCCCTGGCCGTGGGAGAGAGATTGACATTTCTAGCCTTCAGGAACTCCCTATCCAAATCCGACAGAAGTCCTGAGCCTGCATTTTCCTTGGGAATCAGGGATTCATTTAAGCCTAGGAAGAATAGGGCCCGGATAGCGGAAAAACGGCTCCTGGTCATATCCCCTGCCGTCACACTGTCCGCCCCCGGAGGAATGGTGCCAATCCGCATCTCATCAAAGCCCGCATTCAAGGTATCCAGAAACTCCCTTAAGGCCATTTTCTCTCCGGGAATCAGATTCTCTATCCTCGTAAAGAGACCGTCCACCTTCTCCAGAATCTGGCCATATTCATCCGATAATCTGTCCTCTCCCTGCAGCAGGAATCTGTCCGAGAGAGTGGCAATCTTCTCATCCACCTGCAGATTCGCCAGAAAATCCCTCAAAGCCTCCACATATTTCCTGGCAGTGAGCTTTTTGGAAGGGGTCAGTTTATCCAGAGGGCCAAAAGCCTCCAGAATCCGCTCCCGCAGGCTGTTTATATGTTCCAGATCCTCCTCCTTCATCCCCTTCACATGAAGAGAAAAGCGATCCCTATACTTCTTCCGGCCCCGAATCCTTAGCGCTCTGACATAGTTCTCGAAAACGTCAATGTCCTCAGGCGAAAGGTCCATGAGTCCGGTCCGCAGGAAATGAAAAACCGATTCATAACTGAAATTATCAATAATTATCTCCAGGGCGGAACGAATGAATTCCACCAGAGGATTCATATAAACCCGGTTGGTTTCATCCACAAAGCAAGGAATTTGAAGACGGTCCGCCTCTTCTTTGAGAATTCTGCCATAACGGCCCACATCGCTCATTACAATACCAATATCCTTGTATCGGTACCCCTCTTCCCTCACAAGGCGGACAATCTCCTCGCAGACAAACCCCACCTCCTCTGTGGGATTCTTCAGGCTGCAAAGACGGATATGGGAGCTGTCCCCCTCCCACCGCTTACCCTTTTGCCGGAAAATATTATTCTCCAGAAAGTCCAAATCCTCCCTTTGGGCATATCTCCGGACCGGATTATCATATAGGTGGTCCGTCTTCACCTCCCAACCGGCCTCTGATGCCAAAGACCGTAAATGGGCTATCGTCTCGATGGAGAGTGCAAAGAAATCCCCATTTCTGCCGTCGTAAGGGAGAGTCACCCGAATTGAATCCGTAATATTAAACAGGCTCCTTATGAAGCGGTACTGAATAGGCGTAAAACCCGTGAAATTATCAAAAATCACACAGGCCCCCCTGAGGAAAGGGGCCTCTTGACATACCCTTTCCGCCCGTTCCAAAAGCTCTTCCTTAGTAATATAGTCTGAGCCCATCTTCTCCCGAAAAGCCCGATAAAGAACCCCGATATCGTGAAGCTTGGAGCTCAGATACCTCTTAGCCTCCCCCTGGCAGACCTCTTCCGTCTCCACCGGATCCACTTCATATTGGATAAGCTCCGAAATAATAGACTTAACTTCACTTATAATCCCCTGCCTCCGGATACAGCCTTTGAGGACAGTCAGTTCCTCCAGATGCTCAGAGGCCACCTGGCGCAAAATCAGATTCTTCCCGGTATCATCCAGGATTTCTGCCATATCCCCTCCCGCACTGTCAAAAATCCTATGGGCAAAACGGGCAAAAGAAAGGACATCAATATTCATGATGCCCTTTCTGGGATGACGCTCAATAATGAATTTTGTCGTTGCATGGGAAAACTGCTCCGGCACTACCACAATGAAATTCCGTTCCGGCATTTCTATGGAATCCCGAATCATATCCTGAAAAACCTTTTCTGTCTTTCCACTGCCGGATGGCCCCAAAACCAGCTTTAATTCAGGCATGACTTCTCCTTCCGGATACCCCATAGCGATTCCGGACTATCCTCTCGTCCTGCGTCGGAGCGAAGAGAAAATTTCCTATGCGCCACAGAATATATCCTGCCGCAAATCCCAGGCCATTCAGCACAATGTCATCCAAATCAAAGGTCCCCATAGCCGTATAATGCTGGGTACATTCTATAAGGAAGCTCACGGCAAAGCCTGTCGAAAGCCCAAAAAAGGCCATTCGAAATAGTTTAATTCCATGGGGAAGCAGAAATCCCAGCGGCATGAGCAAGATAAAGTTCTCAATATAATGAACCGCCAGGGGCGCGCTGATATTGGACCCCGTCGTGAAAAAGGTCAGGTCCACATCCCCATACTGACCGACTTCTCTAGACAAGAGTGTCACAGAAGCCACCAGATACAAGTAACTAATTAGTATAGAATAATAAAAGCAGCGTCCTACATTCTTCCTGAAAATCCCGAAAAAGATGGGAAAGGAGGCAATACCAAGCGCCAGTGCCTCCGCCCCGTAGGTTGAAACAAAACTCCAAATATCTCCGCTTACATGATGTAGCATATAGTTCTAAAATGCCTCCATTTCCTATATAGAAGGCTGCCTGTCGCCCCGCCTTCTCAATATCCCAAACACAGCCTGCTTCAAATCCGTGCCCCACACAGCTTATCTTTTCAAGACCGTAAAGTATGACTGCATTACAGCCTGTTCCAAATCTACCCTACACAGCTTTTCTTTTCATAGCCGCAAAGTCAGACAGCATTACAGCCTGTTCCAAATCTACCCTACACAGCTTCTCTTTTCATAGCCGCAAAGTACGACTGCATTACAGCTTGCCCCAAATCCATGCCCTTCAATCAGCCTTCCTATCAGGGCCGCAAGGCATCCACTTCCCGAATCCACAGCTCCATAGACGCATCAGACGGCATATGCAAATCGCCCCGGGGCGAAACCCCCACCGTCCCGACCTTAGGGCCGTCCGCCAGGCAGGATCTCTTGAACTGCTGGGTAAAAAACCTGCGATAGAAAGTCCGCAGCCATTTCAGCACCGTCTCCCCAGAATAGGAATCTCCAAAGGCCAATCTGGCAAGTCTGTAGATTTTACCGGGTCGGAAGCCAAAACGCAAGACATAATACAGGAAGAAATCGTGTAATTCATAGGGTCCCACCAAATCCTCCGTCTGCTGTGAAATCTGCCCTTCCTTAGGCGGCAGCAGCTCCGGACTCACGGGGGTATCCAGAATATCCAAAAGGGTAGCCTTTAATTCTTCATTACCACAGGTCTGGGCATAATGACGGACCAGATGACGGACCAGGGTCTTTGGCACACCGCCATTCACGCCATACATGGACATATGATCCCCATTATAGGTAGCCCATCCCAGGGCCAGCTCAGACAAGTCCCCGGTTCCTACCACCAGGCCGCCATTCTGATTAGCCAAATCCATGAGAACCTGGGTCCGCTCCCGGGCCTGGCTATTCTCATAGGTCACATCATGCTTATTCTCATCCTGGCCAATATCCCGGAAATGTCTGCGCACAGACTCCCGAATATCGATCTCCTTGAAATCCGCCCCCAGAACCCGGATCAGATTAACCGCATTCTGATAGGTCCTGTCCGTGGTGCCAAAGCAAGGCATGGTAACAGCTGTTATGCCTTTCCTGTCATAACCCAGACTGTCAAAGGCACGAACCGTCACGAGCAGGGCCAGGGTAGAGTCCAGGCCTCCCGAAATACCCACGCAGGCATATTTGGTGCGAATATGCTGAAGTCTCTTCTTTAAGCCCTGAGCCTGAATAGAAAGCACCTCCTCACAACGCAGGAAAAGCTTATCCTCATCGCCGGGAATAAAGGGAGAAGGGTCAGGAATCCGGGTCAGAACCGTTTCCGTCTCGCTTAGATGGAAGGGAATCCTCAAATAATCGTCCTCCTCCATATCTGAAAAGCTGCTATTTCTCCGTCTGTCCCCCCGAATACGCTCTACATCAATATCTCCATATGTAATACCATTCTTGAAAAGGGTTGCCTGAGCCAGAATGCTGCCATTCTCAGAAATAAGGCTATCCCCCGCAAATACCAGATCCGTAGTAGACTCTCCCTCTCCCGCTGCCGCATAGGCATAGGCACAGACCAGTCTCGATGACAGGGAGGAAATCAATATCCTTCTGAATTCCGCCTTTCCTGCACCCGCAACCCCCGCTGCCAGATTAACGATGAGGTGGGCTCCCGCCTTCACATGGCCCAGAGATGGCGGCAGAAGGGCAAAAGCATCCTCCCCGATTTCCGCACAGACACGGAAGGGGCAGGGAAGCGAATCATTCTCCAGGAGAATATGGGTTCCAAAGGGAATGTCCACGCCAAAGAATTCCGCGTCCTCAGCCGTATCCGGCCCCTGGGCAAAATATCGGCCGTCAGAGAATTCCCCGAAATTCAGAATGGTTTTCTTTGGAATCAGGCAAAGCAGCAGGCCCCTGTGAACCACTGCCGCCACATTATAGATTTTGCCATTCTTCTCGAAAGGCAGACCCACAAAAATCAGGGCATCAAAATCTGCCGAAAACTCTACAATATTCTTTAACTGCTGCCTGCATTCCAAGAGCAGGCTCTCCTGCAGAAACAGGTCTCCACAGGTATAACCGGACAGAGAAAGCTCCGGAAATACGATAATTCTGGCGCCCTTTGCCGAGGCTTCAGCAATAAGGGTCTCAATTCGCTCCACATTAAATAGGGGATCCGCCACCCGAACATCGGGGGTGACTGCCGCCACCTTGATAAATCCGTCTCTCATGAAATGTCCCTTCTCTTCAGTCTTTCACTGTATCACTTATAAACTAAAACGACTGCCGCCCTGCGCGGCTTCCAGCAGAGGTTTGCTTACTCTGCGTTCACATCTCTGTTGCCCTGCGCGGCTTCCAGCAGAGACTGCACCCGATCTACAGGAAAAGTATAGGCTTTCCCACAGAACTGGCACTTGACCTCCACGTCCTTGCCTTCCTCCACCATACTCTTCAGTTCCTTTTCCCCTACACTCAGGAGAATACTCTCAACCCGCTCCTCACTGCAGTCACAGTGAAAGCCCACAGCCATACCGGGACTGATAATAGGGTCAAGTCCTTCCATCAATAATTCAATCAGATCCTCCGGGCTCTTGCCCATTTTCAGATAGTCCGTGACCGAGGAAATGGACTTCAGATTCCTCTCCACTGTGGAAATTGTCTCCTCTGAGGCCCCGGGCATGAGCTGCAGAATAAAGCCCCCCGCCTCTCTCACGGTATTCTCCCTATTCATCAAAACGCCCAGACCCACCGCTGACGGCACCTGCTCACTGGTTGCGAAATAATAGGTGAGATCCTCCGCAATTTCTCCGGACACCAAATCAATCTGCCCTGTATAAGGCTCCTTCAGACCCTGATCCTTAATAACGCGAAGTGTGCCCTTACCAACAGCCCCCGACACATCCAACTTGTGATCCGTATCCCTGGCGGGCAGAAGCACCACGGGCTCTATGGCAAAGCCCTTTACATTCCCCTGGGCATCCGCAGTCACTGTGAGGCCCTCCACAGGCCCCTCACACCGAATCTGAAGCGTCAGCTTGTCATCTCCCTGAAGCATGGCGCCCATCATAAGTCCCGCCGTCAATAGCCTGCCCAGAGCCGCCGTCACCACCGGGCTAGTATTATGAAAGAAACGGGCCTTCTCCACCGTATCCCGGGTAGTAGCCGCAAACATGCGGACCTCCCCATTGCCGGAAAGTGCCCGTACCAAATAGTCTCCCATGAAATAACTGCCTCCATTCAAAGCCGTTCTACAAAAACAATCTATAGCCAAAAAATTTTTTTATTATAATAATTTCCCGGCTTCCAAAAACTCAATATATTCCCAAAAATTAAGCACAAAGCCCATTATATAGAATTCTTTTCTGTAATGCAATGCACTTGACAATTCTTTTCTTTTTGTATAAAATACATTTCGTTGTCTGCAAGAGCAGTCCTAATTTTCACAAAAGACTCTTACAAGGCGTATCGGACATATCCTTTTCCGCCAGCCTATGATTGCAGAGGACACAGTCTCATACGTGCGTAGCTCAGCTGGATAGAGCGTCTGGCTACGGACCAGAAGGTCGCGGGTTCGAATCCTGTCGCACGTGGGATTAGAGAAACGGCGTAAACTTGGGATAATCCCTTGTTTACGCCGTTTTTTATTAATCATCCAATGAAACACTGCCCTTTTCCAGGGCATTCATTATTTTCTCCCTTTTCTCATCCGAAAAGCCAACAGCCCTAACCGTCAGCTTAATGATATTTGTCACCAATTGCCTGACCCTTTCCTCGCTCTTCTCCTCTCCCAGCAAATAATTATACATTATTTCACTAATACCGCCTGCCAGAAAACGGGCCATACTCCAGGCTTCACATTGGGGAAAATCCTCCATATGGGAAAAACTCTCAATCCAAAACTCAGCCACCCTCTGGGTAATCTTGTCCCTCGTATTCAGAATAAAGGAATAGTTCATCCCCGAGCCATCAATATAGCTACAATTATTACTTGTCAGATATTTGATGAGATAATCCTTCATAAAGATATTATTATATAGTATCCATTCCTCCAAAGTCCTATATTTTATAGAAAATTGATTTTTTAAGCCTTCAATGTACTCGTCTGCAATAGTTTCAATACAGGCATGATACAAATCATCCTTGGACTCAAAATAGTAATAAAAAACGCTGGGCGAGGCCGATTTATCCGCCACTGCGGTGAGTACATTTCTTACCGATATCCCCTCGTAACCCTTTTCCTTGAAAAGTTCCATTGCTACCCTAATAAATACTTCCCTACGAATATTAGGATCCTTTCTTTTTCTCAAGCAAAAACTCCTTCCAGACAAAAAAACAAGTAAGACGTTTGCTATTGTACCACATTATTACCTGTCTCTGCACTAGAAGATGCAGAATCTGTCCCATCGACAGATTCTTTCTCCAAATCCCCTTTATTTCCACTGATTTCAGAGAGTATTCTCTTCACGCCCGCTGCCGATAGGAGTAGGAAAAAGGGTGTTCCTATGAAAATATATCTGGCCTTGGCCTCGAAGAGGAGCTCGAAAAGGTGAAGGCCTATCAGGCTCAAGGCCAGGACAGCAAGGGTTTCCGGACCCCTCAATTCTCCATTCCTTCCCCTGCTCTCTGAGCCGCCAAAAGGGGCTGAGGGTGATAGAGGACGAGAGCCCCTTAATTCTCCATTCCCTCCCTCTCTCTCTGAGCCGCCAGAAGGGGCTGATAGAGGGCGAGAGCCCCTCAATCCCCCATTCCCTCCCCTGCTCTCTGAGCCGCCAGAAGGGACTGCAGGTGATAGAGGGTCAGATCCCCTCAATTCTCCATTCCTTCCCCTGTTCCTTGGTCCAAAAACACTGAAAAGGGACAGGAAGAGAACCATGAGCCAAACGATTTGCTGCATACTGGAAAACTTGCCATAATGCCGTCCCTCAGTGTGAATCCACTCCATCACATAGGGCCTCAGGGCGTTCTCTCTGACAGGAGGAAAATCTCCCAGGCTTGTGCCCGCAAAGAAATTCCCGTCAATTCCCCAGGCGAAGGTTCCGTCGGCAAAGTTTACAAGGGTCTTCTTTGTTAAATGGGACAAAAGTCCCTTAATTCCCATAGACCGCAGCCTTTCCCCGGCCAGGTCCATGTCAAACCGTGTGCGCTCCTCCGGATCCCCTATGGAATTGGTAAGGTTGGTATCCTCATTAGAATAGACCCCGTTGGTCTCCTGATTTAATCCCATCATGAAATAATGGGCCATTCCGAAGGGTTTATTGGGGTCTAGATCCATATGAAGGGAGGGAATCAGGATGAAGGAAATTATAAGCTTAGTCACCAAAAGAGCCGCCAGAAAGGATAGGGCTCCTTTGGGAAAGCGGCGGCTCTCGGCAGTACCCACTACCTCAGCTTGCTTCTCCGGCATCCTTTTAATCGATAGGGTCCCTTTGGGCAAGCGCCGGCTCTCAGCCCTTGTCTCATCCCTTCTGCCCGCAAGCGCTTTGAAGGCCGTCAATAAGAGGACAGCAATCACCGCTATGACGGTCTGTGGCTTCAGGGCATAGCCAATTGCCGTAAGTATGCCCATAAGAGCCCAAATTATGATAGGATTCTTTCCCTCCCTCAGCTGGAAAAGCCTTAGGACTGCCAGCGGAAAAATAAGCCCCACCGAATCGGAGTAGGTGATTAGAAGCCAGGGGGAAAGCCCGATAAAACCCGCAAAAACAAGCCAGGTCAGATAGGCCCCCAAATAGGAATCCAAAAGGGTCCGGGCGATTCGGAAAATCAGAATCCCACAGGCAGAATATAGGATACACTGAAAAATCCCCAGAACCAGCACCGATTCCGTACCAAATAAGGAAGCTGCTTTCATTACCGCCAGATAAATCCAGACCAGCAGCAGATTATTGGGATGGGCAGAGAAATAATCCACCGAGACCGCCTCATAATCCCCCCGAAGAATATGGAAAACACCGCCCAAAACTCCTGCGGGATCCCAGTCCGAATAAAAAAATCCGCTAATTACAAAGAGACATTGAATTGCAAAAAGAAGCAGAACGACTAGGGGAAAAAGTATTTTTGTCCGCTTCTCCAGAAATCCTTCTAAGGCTTTTCGGAAACGGTATAGAGGAATTGCAAAAACAGCCGTTATCAAAACTCCTATCAGGAACAACTTGGGATTCGAAAGTAAAAATTCCTTTTTCAGATAATAATCTGTGCCCCCGGCAAAAAAGAGTACCAGAAAGAAGGTCCAGCCAAAGAGCAGAAAGTAAAGGATATTTATGAACTTCAAGAAATAATCATATATACGAACTCTTCTCATATGGCAGAATCAATTACCCCTCCCCCAAAAACCTGGAATTCATCAATAGCTAATTCCCGCTCATCTCCATTTCTGCAGGAATCCCCCACATTTCCGGCAAAGCCGTAGTCTGTATTATCAGAAAGTCCCTGCTCCCTCTCAAGGGAATCCTTGCCGGGATTATGGCCTGCCCCCCTGCCTGCCTCATATAATCCCGCCACTTCATCTTCTCCGGGTCCTCCATTTCCCTGGGCAGATCCCGTCTCAGGACTATGGCCGGCCCCTCCTTCTCCCTGAACAGCACCACCCGTCTTGGACTCCCCTTCTCCCCGGACAGAATCGCCCTCAGACCTTGCCTCATAGAAAACAAGGGCCTGTCCCGGCGTCACTGCACGGACGGGCTTCTCAAACTCCACCCTAATACAGTCCTTGCCACATCTTGTGGCCCGGCACCACTCACCCTTATGCCGATAGCGAATCTTGGCAAACAGACGCCGGCTGGATCCCGGCTCCAGGTCCTCTACCGACATAAAGTTTAGCCCTGAGCAGATAAGCCCCCGGGAAAACACATCCTCACCCTCACCAACCACCACTTCATTGGTGTCCGGCCGAATCTCCGTGACATAGACGTGTCTGCCCATAGGCAGGCCCAGGCCCCGCCTCTGCCCTATGGTGTAATGAATAATTCCCTTATGCCGGCCCAGAATCGTCCCATCCTTAGTCACGAAATTTCCGGCCGGGGGACATGCCCGGCAGCCGGCACATCTCATAACCTCCCTTTCAATGAAGGCCCCGTAATCATGATCCGGAATAAAGCAAATCTCCTGACTATCAGGCTTATTGGCCACAGGGAGATTAGCCTCCGCCGCAATAGCCCTAACCTCATCCTTATCATATTGGCCTAAGGGCATAAGAGTCCGGGATAATTGTTCCTGAGTCAGGTCGTAGAGGGCATAGGTCTGATCCTTTATCGCCCCCTTTGACATTCCCAGGGAAAACCTTCCATTTCTCAACTTTATTATTCTGGCATAATGGCCTGTGGCAATATAGTCTGCCCCCAGTTCCCCCGCTTTTTTCAACAGGGCCTCCCATTTCACATAGCGGTTGCAGACCACGCAGGGATTGGGCGTACGTCCATGCAGGTATTCCGAGAGAAACCTGTCCACCACACAGGTCCGGAAAATCTCCCCAAAATCCAGTACATAATGGGGAATCCCCAGCTTCTCCGCCACCCTTTTCGCGTCCTCCGCGGCGGAAAAATCTATATTCCTTTCCCCCGCTACTCCTGACTCAGAAAGCTCCCCAGAGACCTTATCCTCCCGCCAAAGCTGCAGAGTAACCCCAATAACCTCATATCCCATCCTCTGCAGCAAAAGGGCCGCCACAGAAGAATCCACGCCGCCGGACATACCTACAAGTACTTTTCCCTTTGAATTCGCCATACTATCCTTCTTCTTGTCATAATTAAGTGCCATCAGCACAGGCAAAAGTAAAAAATCATATCAAAATCAGTAAGAATACAAAATACGGGATTTCCGAATGCGCATCTTGCCGCATTCGGAAAGTCATAGAATCGGGAATTTCAACAGAAATTCCTAATTCGTACGCGACCAGCCCTCGAGTAGCGAGTGGCGTGTCCCGCGCTATGCGCGGGATTTCCGAATGTGGCTCCTTGTCGCATTCGGAAAGTCATAATAATGCTGAAATAATACACTATCTCAGAAGTAAATACCATAGCCCATCTACGCTTAATAATAGGGCAAAGAAAGTTTTTCCCTCCACCCCCATTATTACAATTGTTTTTCCAATTTTTCCGTGATATTATATTTTTTTTGGGAGAATCCCCATAACGCATAATCAAATACTATGACTTATCAGACATTTCAACAGAAAGGAAGCCTATGGCAATCAATTTCGTAAAAAAACTACCCACACCTGATGAAATCAAGAAGCTTCTGCCCCTAAGTCCCGAAATGCAGGAGGCAAAGCTTGAGAGAGACAAGGAAATCTCTGACGTATTAACAGGAAAAACCAATAAATTTCTTGTCATCATAGGCCCCTGCTCTGCAGATAGCGAAGAGCCCGTCATCGAATACATTAACCGCTTAGCCCGGGTAAACGAAAAGGTCAAGGACAAGCTGATTCTCATCCCCCGTATCTATACCAATAAGCCCAGAACCACAGGCGAGGGCTACAAAGGCATGGTCCACCAGCCGGATCCTGAGGGAGACACCGACTTTGAGAAGGGCCTTCTGGCCATGCGGCATATGCACACCAGGGCCATTCGGGAAACGGGCCTCACCGCTGCAGACGAAATGCTCTACCCCGATAACTGGGGCTATGTCAGTGACATCCTCTCCTATGTAGCCATCGGTGCCCGGTCCGTAGAAGATCAGCAGCACCGAATCGTGGCCTCCGGCTTCGGCCTGCCTACAGGAATGAAGAATCCCACCAGCGGAGACCTGTCTGTCATGCTGAACTCCATAGTGGCAGCCCAGGACGCCCACATCTTCACCTACCGGGGTTACGAGGTTAATACAGACGGAAATCCCCTGGCCCATGCCATACTCCGGGGTTCCGTCAATAAGCATGGAAATTCCATTCCTAATTACCATTACGAAGATCTGCAGCTGCTCTTTGAGAAATACAGTGAGCGGAATCTAAAGAATCCCGCCTGCATCATAGACGCCAACCATTCCAATTCCGGCAAGCAGTTCAAGGAGCAAATCCGCATCGTCAAGGAAATCCTCCACTCCCGGAAACACAATAAGGATATTCATAATATGGTTAAGGGTGTTATGATAGAAAGCTATCTGGAGGAAGGAAACCAAAAGATCTGCGATCATATGATTTACGGAAAATCCATTACCGACCCCTGTCTGGGATGGGAAGATACAGAACGCCTCCTCTACCAAATGGCAGAAGAGGAATAAAAAATAATTCCGGTACAGCCCTCCCGTCTTTCCATGGCGCATGGCGCATGGGGAGACGGGCTTTTTTCCGCACCGGAATCATCTCGCATATTCTATTGGCACAGGGTCAATGCCTGGGATGGGCCTTTTGATATACCTCCTTCAGGCGATTCCTGTTCAGATTGGCATACATCTGGGTCGTGGAAATATCCGAGTGGCCCAGCATTTCCTGCACCGACTTCAAATCCGCCCCATTCTCCACCAGATGGAGGGCAAAACTATGGCGGAGCGTATGGGGGGTAATCTCCCCGTCAATCCCGGCCTTTTTCGCATAATACTTAATCAGCTTCCAAAAGCCCTGTCTGGACATCTGTACTCCCGAGCAATTCACGAAAAGAGCCGTCTCTCCCTTATTCTCAATCATTACCTCCCTGGAATTAGCCAGATAATTCATCAAAGCCCATCTGGCCTCACTCCCAAAGGGAATAATCCGATCCTTACTGGCATCGTGGCATTCCACATATCCCATGGACAGATTCAAGTCCGTGGTCTTCAGGGAAATCAGTTCCGTCACCCTCATCCCCGTGGCATATAGGAGCTCCAGCATAGCCTTATCCCTTAATTCCTTAGGCGTATCCCCATTAGGCTGCTCCAGCAGCCTGGTAATATCCGAGGTGGAGAGAACAGAGGGAGCCTTCTTCACAATCTTGGGGGCTTTCAGATTTTCCGCCGGATTCTTGGCAATTCTCCCCTCTTTCTCATAATAATGATAGAATGCTTTCATAGAAGCTATACTTCTAGAAACGGTAGCCGCTGTGAAATTCTTTTTCTCCAAATCCAAAACGTATGAGACTAGATTTGTTTCCGTCACATCCTGTATGCGTTTTACCCCTGCGGCATTTAAATATGTCAGCATTTTTTTCAAATCCCGCCTGTAGGACATCACGGTATTCTCAGAAGATTTTTTTACATTATGTAAATAATTTATGAACTCCACCAACTGCTCTTCCATCGCCAAAACCCCTTAATTTTCCTAGTGGGGTATTAACACATAACTCCCACTTGAGACATTATATCCACCTATATTTGGAAATGCAACCCCATTTTTTTGGCCAAATTCGCAGTTTTCTCCCACTTTTTCAAAAAAATCACAACATATCGTGATCGGTTACCCAAACAAATCAATATGTTGTGATCAAAAAAAATTATTAAATTTTTTCGGTGTTATGTTAATCAGTTATGGAATCCCAGCTACCATCTTATGGAAACCGAATAGGTTCATTATGCAAACCTAAGGGCCTATATCCCTATTCTCAAGTCTTGTGAAAAGCATTATAGGCCGGCAGAAACACGAAAGGCCTTACAGGGCCGGCCGGAACCAGTCCTGCACTCCTTTATCTCAAACCTTGTGAAAAGCATTATAAGCCAGCAGGGAGGCAATGGTCTTGGAGTCCCTTATTTCCCCCTTTTGAATCATTTGCAAGAGACTGGAAAGGGAATAGGTCTCCACATCCACAAACTCATCCTCATCCAAATGCTGCTTTGTCTTCACCAGGTTTTCCGCCACATAAACCTCAATCTTCTCCGTACAATAGGCAATAGCAGTATCTATGGTAATGAGATGGGACAGCTTGCCAGGTTTATATCCAATCTCCTCCTCCAGCTCTCTGGCCGCCGCCCTTTCATAGGTTTCATTAAGGCCATTTCTGGAGCCTGCGGGAATCTCAGTAGTCACCCGCTCCACCGAGGCACGATATTGGTGTACCATAATAATAGAGCCGTCGTCCATAACAGGAACAATCGCCGCCCCTCCCTTGTGAAGCATCATATCATAGCGGACAATTTTCCCATCCGGCCGACGCAGGGTGTCCTCACAATAGTCCAGAATACTGGTCCTACGCACCAGTGTCCGCTTTAAGCGCTCAAATTTCTGTATCATATCTCTGCCTCCTCCCGCCATCCGGCGACAAATCCTAACCTACAACTATACAACACATCCCGAAAACACACCCGAAACCCCCGCCTACCGTGTGGGACAAGCTTCCGCTTGACCGCCAGGGTCAAATGCCGTTTCGCAAATCCCGCCTACCGCGTGGGACATGCCCTTCGCTCCGCGGAAGCCGGCCGCGCAGGTATTCCAAAGGCGACTCCGCAGCCCCTGATTCATTAAAGAATGAATTTCCGAGTGCGACTCCATAGCCCCTGAATTGAATCAAGAGGGAAGATGCAAATCGTACCCTCGTCCGCGAGCCGCCGGTCGGCTTTAGCCGACAAATTCATCTCGGCGGCTCTGCGATAAAGAATGACTTTCCGAATGCGGTAAAAAACCGAATCCGGAAAGTCACACATCAAATCTAACCAAATATTAATTATTTCAAACCATTCAGGAATTTCTCGATTCTATCCATCCCCTTCTCAATCTGCTCCAGGGAAATGGCATAGGACAGCCTAATATGATTAGGGTAACCAAAGTCCGGACAGGGCACGACAGCCACATCAAAGTCATTCAAGAGAATAGTGGCCAGGTTCCCGGTAGTTCCCACTTCCTGGCCCTTATAGGAGCGCTTCAGGGCTTCCGTACAGTCACAGAAGAGATAGAAGGCCCCCTGGGGCTCTGCCGCGTCTACATAGGGCATAGCGCATATCCTCTTGTAGATATACTTTCTCCTCTCATCAAAGGCCTGCCTCATCTTCTCCACAGAATCCTGAGGCCCGTTCAGAGCCTCCAGGGCAGCCTTCTGGGCAATGGAATTCACATTGGATGTAGAGTGGGACTGGACAGCCCCCATCAGGGAGGCGATCTCCTTAGAAGAGCCGGTATAGCCGACCCTCCAGCCCGTCATAGAATAGCCCTTGGAAAGACCGGAGCAGGTTATAGTTCTGTCATAGATCTCCTGACCCAGGGAAGCAATACTGGTATAAGGCTCCCCGGTGTAGAGCAAATTCTCATACATTTCATCCGAAATACAGTAAATATCATTCTTTACAATGACCTCGGCAAATTTCTCCAGGTCCTCCCTACCATAAATCACTCCGGTGGGATTACTGGGATTGCAGAGGACAAAAGCCTTAGTCTTCTTGGTAATGGCACTCTGAAGCTGGTCAGGAGTAATCCTATAGCCATTCTCCTTTGCGCCATAGATATGAACAGGAACTCCTCCCTGCAGCTTTACCATTTCCGGATAGGAAAGCCAGTAGGGTGCGGGAATAATCACCTCATCCCCGGGATTCAGGAGCGCACTGAAAACATTGGTAAGAGAGTGCTTACCGCCATTACTAATCACTATCTGATCCGGTGCGTAATCCAGCTTATTGAAATTCTTGAACTTGCGGGAAACCGCTTCCTTCAGTTCCTTGGTACCGGATGCCGGTGTATACTTGGTGAATCCCTCTCGGATTGCCTGCACCGCCGCATCGCAGATATTCTCAGGGGTGTTGAAATCCGGCTCACCTGCCCCGAATCCGACTATATCCCTTCCCTCTGCCTTCAGCTCCTTAGCCCTAGCTGATATTACCAGCGTAGACGAAGGCTTAACGTGTTTCGCCTTTTCAGATAGTGTTAATGACATAATACCTCCTTTTACCAACCGCCTGCCGTAATAGAAAAAATAATGATATACCCGCCAAAATCCCCACAATAAAAAAGACCCGGACGGGCAGATACTGTGCCATTATAACACAAAAAAGCCGCTTAAGCGAATATAAATCCACTCAGGCGGCATTTTTATTAAATATAACTAATGTTTTTTCTGAAAACTCCTAAATCCTAGGGCTTTTAGCCAAAAACACAGACCAAAGCCAATATAATTCCCGACTAAGTTATTCCTCGGAGAAGTCTACATCTGTCACGGCACCATCCTCCATGGTGATGCTCAGGTCAAAACGGACAGAGGAATCTGCATTGTAGACATCATAGGTGATATAGCTTTCATCCGCTTCACAGGGCTTGGAGAAGTCATAATTTGTGACTCCATATCTCGCAAAGAAAAGGGCAATCTGGGGATAGCAGGCGGCAATCTGCTTCTTCTGGTCATCCGTCACGCTATAAGCCTCACCGAACTCATCCTCAAAGCTTTCCTGGGCGTACTCCTTATCCCCGTCATTGGAGGAAACCAAATATGCCAGTCTGGAGGCATCCAGGTCACCTGCCTTATCAGAGATATCACCTACATCGCCATTTACTTCCAGATCAGGGCTTGTCAGATCCATGTAGGTGACGCCTTCCTTCTCCAAAACGCCGTCCACAAAGCCATAAGCATCCGGATCCGATTCCACAACCGTGGCTCCACCTTCCGAACCGGCCGCTGCAGCGGATGCGGAAGCACCTGCTTTACCTGAATTACCGCAGGCTGTCATACCCACAACCAGTCCTGCAGAGAGCGCCAATACCAAAATTCTTTTAACCAATTGATTTTTCATAGTCTTCCTCCTCAAATTATCTCTATTCAATAGCCACAAACTCTTTGGCTGCGACCTGCAACAGAGTCTAACACGGAGAATAACCATTTTCCATAGAATACATAAAATCTTAAATAAATCTCATATATTTCCTTCTATTTTCAGGCGCTGCGAAGCTGATCCTTCTTTTGCAGGGCCTCCTTTGTAGGCAGGGTTAAATCCTTCTTCTTCAATTCCCTCACTCTTTTCCGGAAACGGATAAGACCCCAGACCTTATTATAGAAATAATAGCCATTGACCAGCACACGGTTCAAGGGACCCAGCTTATCCTTGGTCGTATGGCGATAGGGTACTCCCCCATAGCTCAGCTCCCCGCCGGAACGGATATATTCAATGAGATCGGACTCCCTCTTTATAGAATCCGGAACCTCCGTCCAGGCCCGGCCAACACAGTCAATTTTGTGGGAATCCGACCCGCCGGTACCGGGCTTGTGGTAAACCCTTGCAAGACAGGCCGCCTCCTTATTGCTCTGAGCCGTTTCACAGGAATTAAAGGCCTCAATAAAGTCGAACTTCAGCATAGTCGAGACCCTTCGGCCCTTCAGGCTATTGGCATAGCTCAGATATTTCTCCCCGCAGGGATGGGCGGGTCCCAGGATTCCCCCGTACTTA
The DNA here is from genome assembly GCA_024680595.1 of Lachnospiraceae bacterium. Lineage (GTDB taxonomy): Bacteria > Bacillota > Clostridia > Lachnospirales > Lachnospiraceae > NK4A144. Next base: position 32,848 of record JAILCB010000027.1, read on the forward strand.
TGGACGATCTGAATCAGTCTGTCGATTCCCATCCCCCTCATTTCCAGGATACGGAGCTTAATATTCTCAGGCATAATGACCAGAATATGACCCGCATTAATAGTATCATATTCAATTCCCTTAAATACGCGGAAATTGGGAAATTCCTTTCCCATAACATCCCGCTGATAGGCCCTATAGCCGTCATAGGAATCATGATCGGTGACTACCATTCCGCCAAAGCCCAGCTCCGACAACCGGGCTATATAATCCCGAATGGGAATTGAGCCGTCGGTAGATCCCTCTTTTGTGTGACAGTGCATGTCAATTTTCATAAATAAAAACCTCAATTATCTAATTACTAATCCGATAACGATATGCAGCAGAGGTCTAACCGATGACCTCTTTCAATTTTCTAATTAATTCATTCTGCTTTACAGGCTTCAAAAGAAAACCGCTGGGATGGAGGGAGACGCAGTTCATGACCATCTCCCGTTCGGAATTTCCGGTCAGGAAAACAACAGGAATCCTACTGTCCTTTTCCAGCTGCCGGATTTTGCTAAGTGTCGCAGGACCGTCCATTTCCGGCATAAAGCAGTCCAAAAGGATACAGTCCGGATGGGTTTTCTCCAGGAACTTCAGAGCCTTTTCCCCCGAATTCACACAGGTTACCTTGAAAAACTGGTCCAGATATCCCTTGACCACTTTGAGGGCCACAGGATCATCATCCACAATGAGAACATGCTTTAATGGCGTCGATTCCTCAAATATCTTATTAATGACCTTTTTTAATCCATCCATTCCGGTATAGGCAGGAAGAATATAGTCTGGTCCGGGCTTCACATTGGCCTTGAAAACCCCCCGGTCCTCCTCATCCGACAGAAGAATTAGGGGAAGACTCCGGAAGCGCAAATTCTCTCTCAAGTCAATTAAGGGAAACAATATCTGTCGCCGGGCCCCTTCTAGATAAACTACAATACACTCCGGCACAAATGCCCCCACACCGTCCAGCAGGCTATTACTGGCAAGCACCAGATATTGGCCCTGTAGGACATTACTGTATTCATTCCTCATCTCATCCAGTTTTTTTATACTCGATGAAATAAATAGCACTTTCTGCATGGGATTCCTCCATCCTGGAACTAGCGGCCAAAATACCGTCATTTCACTTCGGGCAGGGCCGCCGCCATCAGGGAACTACAATATACCGATAATGCCAACAGCCCGAAAACGCTCCTCACCAGTCGCCATCCGCCACGGCTGTCTCTAAGCGGCAGATGCCCCAATTAGCCACAGGTGACTGGTCCACGGCTGTCTCTAGCAACAGCTGTCCCAGCCGGCCGCAGATGACTAGGCCACAGCTGTCTCTAGCAACAGCTGCCCCAGCCGGCCGCAGATGACTAGGCCACGGCTGTCTCTAGCAACAGCTGCCCCAGCCGGCCGCAGGTGACTGGTCCACGGCTATCTCTAGCGGCAGCTGCCCCAGCCGGCCGCAGATGACTAGGCCACGGCAGTCTCTAGCGACAGCTGCCCCAGCCGGCCGCAGATGACTGGTCCACGGCTGTCTCTAGGCCGCAGGTGCCGCGGGCGTCTCTGGTGTGGCGGGTGCCGCAGGCGTCTCCGGCGTAGGTGCAGGTGCCGGACTTGCCTGATTGGGATCCACTGCATTCGGATCCACAGCATTGGGATCCACCGCATTGGGATCGGTGGGCACCGGGGTCTCCGGCGTGGGGAACTGGGTATTCCTATGAATCTGGGCAGAATGTCCCTTATACCTGGTCTGGTGAAGATAGGTTCTGTCGATTACCTGCCCATCCTTCTCCGTAACAATATAGGTTTTCCAAACACTGCCGTTAGATCCCGCCTTCACCTGGACCTCCGTGCCAAAAGGCACTGCCGGATCCTCTGTATAGATAGGGGCCGGCGGATCACTTTCCCCGGTCTTCTCAGACTCCATATAGCGCTTCTCACCCTCTTCCAGCAAAGGGATTCCAAAGAGCTCCACATGCATGGTCCGGTCGTGGAAGGAGGTCTTTATCCCCACACAGGCCGGGCTGGTATTGGTAAAGATAAAGTCAGGCTTGGGATAACTCACCGTGGCATCCTGGCCCGGAGTCACATAGGAGGGCTCAAAAGTGTGACCCAGCCTGTTATCCGTACGGAGACCCGCTGAAATAACCGCATTATAGAGGGTACTGGACACCTGGCACACGCCTCCGCCATATTCCTGAACCGTCTGGCCGTCCGCATAGGCTCCGGCCTCCTGATAGCCCTTCTCCGGCGTCCGTTTTCCCAGCACAGTATTAAAGGAAAACTGCTCACCGGGCTCCAGAATGATACCATTCACACTCTGGCTTGCCAGCTTTACATTGGTATTTCGTTTCTGATTGGCTGTAGTATGGGTAGTATAGGAGCTCATGGTCTTGAAATCCGCCGCATTAATGGAAGGGGACACGGCAATGATAGAGACAGGAATTTCCCTGTCATAGTCTTCTGCCGTGAGAGCCGCATTCAAATCGGACTCCAGCTTGTCCCGGTCCACTTCCTTTCCATCCTTGCCCTCGGAAACTACGAACTCTCCCGTTGAGGAATCGTAGCCGGTAATCCGGCTGTTCTCCATATGGGTGCCCCATTTCTCGGACAACTCTTCCACCACCTCTGAAACCCGTGCGGAATAACCCTGCAGAGAGAAATCCTTCACCACAGAAACCTCATTCCCATCTCCAAAGGAAAAAACCCGATTCATAAAAGACCTGGATTCAAATTCTTCCCTGGCCTTATCGGCTTCCGCATAGGCTTCGTCCACTACAGAGCTAATCTCCGGTCCAATCAGGTTCTCCATGGTGAAACGGTCCGTTCCATGGGTAATCACAAGATTCCAGGGGTGCTTCTTATTCAGATAGACCAAAGCCTCTTCCCGGCTCATCTCACTGACATCCTCGCCGTCAACCTGGATCTGAAGCTCCAGCTCTTCTCTGGAAACAGCAATTCCCCGGACCAGGAAAAATATTCCTACGCCCAAAAGAAGGATTCCCAGCACCACTATTGCCTGTCTGATTCTTTTAATACGTCTTCTCCGACGCCGGCCAACACTCCGTCTCGGCGACGTCCTATAATTTGTCATTCTCAGACTCCCTGTAATAATTTTTTATTCTTTAGTATAAACCGAAAACTCCGGAAACTCAAGATTTTTGAATCAGCTTCTAAATCGACCTTCGGTATTGGGGCACGCCCTATGTTTTACCGGGGTGCAGCGACGAGACTCTGGCTTCTAGCCTCCAATCGAGAGGAGGAAAAATCCCCTACTCGCCCGCGAGCCGCCGGTCGGCTTTAGCCGACATATTTCATCTCGGCGGCTCTGCCAATCGAGAGGGAAGATGCAAATCGCACCCTACTCGCCCGCGAGCCGCCGGTCGGCTTTAGCCGACATATTTCATCTCGGCGGCTC
>JAILCB010000082.1 GCA_024680595.1 Lachnospiraceae bacterium
GAAGAGGCCGTCTTTTCCCTAAAGAATATTTCCAGGCAGCAGCTCAATATTGACGCCTCACAGCTAACGGAACGGTTTATCCGGGGAGATGTGAGCCGTTCCGGAGAGGGAAGCGGTCTGGGGCTATCCATTGCCCAGAACCTGACTGAGCTCATGAAGGGAAAATTTGAAGTCTATTTGGATGGAGATTTATTCAAGGTCACAGTTTCATTTGAATGTATAAAGTGTTATGATGAGGCTAAAGATGGGGCGGCTAAAGCGGAGTCCGCTGATTCTGAATAATCTTTTGAACCGGAGGATTCTTGAGTGGGGGAAAAGCGCGAAATCATATCTGGAAGTAAATTGTGCGAGCTTATTATTGACGTTTTAAAGCTCTTGGATCAGAGGCTTGTCAGCCATAGCCTGAGGGTCAGTTATCTCTTGTGCGGAATGCTGCTTACAAAGGGGGGATATACAAACCGGCAGCTGGCGGACTATGCCCTTTTGGGTGTGCTCCATGATATCGGGGCATTCCGGGTGAATCCGGGTGAGGATATCCTTTCCGTGGAAATGGAAAAACCCCTGGAGCATTCCGTCTACGGCAGCCTCTTTCTGCGCCGTTTTTCTTCCCTGGAAGAGAGGTCAAAGATAATCCTCTATAGTCATTTGGATTATCAGACCCTGCAGAGAATGGACTTTCCGGAGGTCAATATAGCCAATTATCTAAATGCGGCGGGGCGCTTTGATCTATTTCGCAAGGCTCTTGGGGAAAAGTACGGCGTATCCAAGCTCTATGTCTACGAGGGCAGCAAGTATTCATCGGAAACCCTGGCCCTTTTGGATGAGGCTATAAAAAAGTATGGAATTATAGAGAAGTTTGAAAAGGATTCCCACAAGGCCGAATTATATAGGATTCTTGGGAATGTCACTTTAACGGAAGAGGAAGTGGAGAAGTATTTGGAGCTTTTGCTCTATACCACCGGTTTCCGGGATGATAATAATGTTATTGATACGGTGACGTCTGTATGCATATCCATGGAAATCGCGGAACAGCTGGGCTGCCTCTCGCCTGAGGAGACAGAGAACCTATACTATGGCACCCTATTTCATGATATTGGTATGGTTTCTGTACCGGCAAGTCTTCTGAATCAGGATAGAATCCCCACAAATCAGGAGATGGCCCTGATGGTCCGCCATGTGGAGGAGACAGAAAGGATGCTTAAGGACAGGGTGAGTCCGGAAGTGTTCTCCATTGCCGTATCCCACCATGAGAGGCTGGACGGCAGCGGGTTTCCCAGGAGATTGAGTGAGAAGGATTTGAATCTGCCCCAGCGGATTCTGCAGGTGGCAGAGGGCGTGACAGAGCTTTTGAGCAGGCGTCCTAATAGAAGGCAGAGGAATAAAAAAGAGGTCACTGCTTTTGTAACCCGTGAAATTGCCCAGGGCAGACTGGATGAGAGGTGCGGCGGGGTGTTCCTGGAGCATTATAATGCTATTATGCAAAAGGTTAATAACCGGTCGGAGGAGGTATTATCCAATTTCTGGATGCTGCAGCAGCAGTATAAGGGACTTTTGGGGACTTTGAAGAAGCAGAGCTGATGCAGAAATCAGGAATTAAGGTTTTTGGGATTTCTGTGGATAGGTGGGATTATGGAGAGGGAGAATGAGGTAAAAATCTGCCGGGTCTGCCCCAGAAGGTGCAGGCTGGAGGAAGGGGATACCGGTTTTTGCAAGGCCCGGATTTGTCTGGACGGCAGGATAAGGGCAAAGAATTATGGCCTTCTCACAGGACTTGCCCTGGATCCCATTGAGAAAAAGCCCCTGCACCGATTTTTTCCGGGAAGCCGGATTCTCTCTATAGGCAGTTTCGGCTGTAATATGGACTGCCCCTTCTGCCAGAACTTTGAAATATCCAGGAGTGACGGGGTTTTTGAGGGCAGCGTGCAGGAAGGGTTAGCTCTTAGGCTGGAGAGCCGGGAGTTCACACCCGGGGAGCTTTGCCAAATTGCCCTTCAGGCCGCGGAGGAGGACGGAAATATAGGCATTGCCTATACCTATAATGAGCCCCTGGTAGGATATGAATTTGTACTGGATACGGCTAAGCTCATTCATGGGAAAGGCCTAAAGAATGTCCTTGTGACCAATGGATGTGTGAACCTGTCCATTCTGGAAGAAGTACTGCCTTTTATCGATGCCATGAATGTGGATCTCAAATGCTTTACGGACAAGGGCTACCGGTCTCTGGGAGGGGACTTGGATACAGTGAAATCCTTTATTAGGAGGGCGGCGGAGGAGAGTCATGTGGAGCTCACTACATTGATAGTGCCGGGGCTCAGCGACAGTGAAGAGGATATGGAGAGGGAGGCGGAATGGATTGCCTCTGTGAATCCTGAAATCCCCCTCCACCTAAGCAGATATTTTCCCCGATACCGCAGCCATGAGCCTGCTACGGATATATCTGTGATGAGGAAACTAAAGGAGATTGCCGAGGGCAGTCTGAAAACGGTTATATTAGGTAATATCTAACTATTGTTTATCGCAGAGCCGCTGAGATGAAATTTGTCGGCTAAAGACGGCCGGCGGCTGGCGGACGAGTAGGGTGCGACTTGCATCTCCCCTACCCGATTATTAGGAAAGAGGGTTTATGGGCAAAAAGACGCCGATATTAGAAGACGCCAAACAGAATGATATGGTAGCTGGTTCCAGGGGAATCCGTTTATTAAAAAAAGGAAAACGGGGAATTTTCCGGCTTATTTTTAGCAGATTAGGCATTTTTCTTTTTCTACTAATCTTCCAGCTGGGTATTTTCTTTGGTTTATTCGCCTGGTTTGCTGAACTGTCTAAGTACTATTTCGTCATGTCTGCCGTACTCTCCATTATCATGGTATTCAGTGTGATTAATAGCTGGATGGACTCTTCCGCGAAGATTACCTGGCTCTTTATTATTCTAATCGTTCCCGTGTTCGGAACTCTATTCTATTTCTACACAAAAATCGATCCCGGGAATAGGACCCTGAAGAGGAGAATCAAGGATATCAAGGAGTTGTCTAAGGACACTCTGACTACAGCCCCTGATGTTTTGGAGGAGGTGGAGAGAGATAGCCTGGAGACGGCATCTCTAGCTACCTATATGAATAAATCCGGCTGTTTTCCCATCTTTCACCATACGGAAGTCACCTATTATCCCATGGGCGAGGACATGTTTGTGGCCATGGTAGAGGAGCTAAGGAAGGCAGAAAGCTTTATCTTCATGGAGTATTTCATTATAGACGAAGGGGAGATGTGGGGCACTTTCCTGGATATCCTTCATGATAAGGTGAGGCAGGGAGTGGAAGTGAGACTGATGTATGACGGCATGTGTGAGTTTTCCACCCTCTCTTCAGATTATCCGGAAAGGCTTAGAAAAATTGGTATTGACTGTAGAATTTTTGCTCCGATGACACCCTTCCTGTCTACCCATTATAATAACCGGGATCATAGAAAGATCTGTGTAATTGACGGGAAAGTGGGCTTTACCGGGGGCGTGAATCTGGCGGACGAATATATTAACCGGAGGGAACGCTTTGGGGTCTGGAAGGATACGGCCATTATGATGAAGGGAGAGGCGGTTGACAGCCTCACTCTAATGTTTCTGGAAATGTGGTGCGTAAATGAAAGTGAGAAGAAGATTAAGCGGCTGCAATATCTGAAGAACCTAAACCGGTTTGCCAGGAGGAGGAAGCTGCATAGGGATGTTATCTATGAGGAGGCAGGGGATGATTTCGCTAAATATCTCTCCGTGTCAGCGGAAGTGGGAAAGGATTGCGCAGGCTATGTGATTCCCTTTGGAGATACCCCCCTGGACGGCTTTAAGCTGGGAGAGCATGTCTATATGGATATTCTGAACCGGGCAAATCACTATGTCCATATCATGACGCCATATTTAATTCTGGATGACGAGGTGGCAACGGCCCTGCAGACTGCGGCGGCCCGGGGGGTGGATGTGAGGATCATCCTGCCCGGAATTCCAGACAAGTCTATGCCCTATGCATTGGCCAAGAGTCATTATGAGAAGCTCCTGACCTGGGGGGTACGGATTTATGAGTTTAAGCCGGGCTTTGTGCATGCTAAGGTTTTTGTGAGTGACGATTTAAAGGCTGTGGTGGGAACCATTAATCTGGACTACCGGAGCCTATACCACCATTATGAATGTGGGGCCTATCTATATGGAGTGGATTGCATTAGTGAAATAGAGGCGGATTTTCAGACCACTCTGGAGGATTGCGAGGAGATTACCCTGACAAAGCTGAAGAATTGGGATGTATTTCCCTTGAAGGCCCGGGTTGTCAGCACCCTGGTAAAGGCCTTCGCCCCGCTGATGTAAATGGAGAG
>JAILCB010000104.1 GCA_024680595.1 Lachnospiraceae bacterium
ATTCCGGCCGTTCTGTTATCGTGGTCGGACCGGAGCTGAAGATTTGGCAGTGCGGTCTTCCCAAAGAGATGGCAATCGAGCTTTTCAAGCCCTTTGTCATGAAGGAGCTGGTGGCGAACGGTACCGCCCCGAATATTAAGAGTGCAAAGAAGAAGGTGGAGCGGGTGGAGACCGCGGTCTGGGATGTCCTGGAGGAGGTTATCAAGGAGCGTCCTGTTATGCTGAACCGGGCCCCGACCCTGCATAGACTTGGAATTCAGGCTTTTGAGCCGGTGCTGGTAGAGGGTAAGGCTATCAAGCTGCATCCTCTGGCATGTACAGCCTTCAATGCTGACTTTGACGGGGATCAGATGGCTGTCCACCTGCCCCTGTCAGTGGAGGCTCAGGCGGAATGCAGATTCCTCCTGCTCTCCCCCAATAACCTGCTGAAGCCTTCGGATGGAGGACCGGTTACGGTTCCCACCCAGGATATGGTTTTGGGCATCTATTATCTGACACAGATGAGGGAGGGCGAGCCCGGAGAGGGAATGCACTTCAAGGATGTGTCTGAGGCGCTGATGGCTTATGAAACCTATTGCGAAAGCGGCTATGAGCAGAAGAGAAAGGTTATCAAGACTGATCTGGAAGTAGTTGATGCCGAAGTGGTAATGTCACCGGAGGATGAGCAGCGGGAGCTGCTCTACAGACAGGAGCCCACAGAGGCCAGGAAAGCCCGCCGCTATATTACGCTGCAGAGTAAGATTTGGATCCGCCGTGAGAAGGAAATTAAGGATGAGAATGGCAATGTAATCGGCAAGAAGTCCAAGCTCATCGAGTCTACTCTGGGAAGATTTCTATTTAATGAGATTCTGCCCCAGGATCTGGGTTTTGTGGACAGGAGCGACCCGGATAAGGAACTGGATCTGGAAGTGGATTTCGTTGTCGGAAAGAAGCAGTTAAAGCAGATCATAGAGGCGGTTATCAGCAGTCATGGCACAAATGTTACCGCTGAGGTTTTGGATCACATTAAGTCTATGGGATACCATTTCTCTACCGTGGCATCGGTAAGTGTTTCTATTTCGGATATGGTGGTGCCCCGCACAAAGCAGAGTCTGATTCAGGGCGCCCAGGATCGGGTGGATATGATTACCCAGCACTACAGACGTGGACTTATTACCGATGAGGAGCGCTATAAGCAGGTTATCGACACCTGGGAGAAAATGGATGATAACCTGACTAAAGAACTAGTGCAGGGTCTGAATCCCTATAATAATATCCGTATGATGGCTGATTCCGGAGCCCGAGGCTCGGAAAAGCAGATTAAACAGCTGGCAGGAATGCGAGGCCTGCAGGCAGATACAACGGGCCATACCATTGAGCTCCCTATCCGTTCTAATTTCCGTGAGGGACTCAACGTTCTGGAGTATTTCATGAGTGCCCATGGCGCCAGAAAGGGTCTGTCCGACACGGCTCTGCGTACTGCAGACTCCGGATACCTGACCCGCCGGCTTGTGGATGTCTCGCAGGAACTGGTGATTCGGGAACAGGACTGCATGGAAGGCTCCGACAAGGAGCTACCGGGCATGGAGGTTCAGGACTTCATGGACGGCCGGGAGGAAATCGAAACCCTGGAGAACCGTATCCGCGGCCGCTATGCCTGCGAGGACATTTTTGACGATAACGGGGAGCTGATTGTGGCGGCAAACCATATGATTACTGCCCGTAGAGCAAAGAGGATTGTGTCAATTGTGGATGAGAACGGGGAGCCCAAGATTAAGTCTGTGAAGATTCGGACTGTCCTGACCTGTCGCGCCCATAATGGTATCTGCGCTAAATGCTATGGGGCCAATATGGCCACGGGCGAGCCGGTTCAGGTGGGAGAGGCTGTCGGTATTATTGCGGCCCAGTCTATCGGAGAACCCGGCACCCAGCTCACCATGCGTACCTTCCATACAGGAGGTGTGGCAGGTTCTGATATTACCCAGGGTCTTCCCCGTGTTGAGGAGCTTTTCGAGGCCAGAAAGCCTAAGGGACTTGCCATTATCGCGGAATTTGGCGGAAAGGTGGAGGTCCGGGACATCAAGAAAAAGCGGGAGGTCATCATTACCGATGAGGAAACCGGTAATTCCAAGAACTACCTTATCCCCTACGGCTCCCGTATAAAGGTGAATGAGGATGAGGTGATTTCCGCAGGTGATGTCATTACCGAGGGCTCCATAAATCCCCATGACCTCCTGAAGATCAAGGGCCTCAGGGCTGTGCAGGATTATCTGCTCCGTGAGGTGCAGCGTGTTTACAAGCTACAGGGTGTGGAAATCAATGATAAGCACATTGAAGTCATTGTCCATCAGATGCTAAAGAAGGTGGAAATCGAGGAGTCCGGGGATTCGGATGTACTGCCCGGAACCCGTATGGACGCCCTGGATCTGGAAGAGCTGAATGAAAGGCTGGAGGCAGAGGGCAAGGAGCTTGCCAAGGGCCGTCAGATTATTCTGGGTATCACCAAGGCTTCCCTGGCCACAGATTCCTTTATGTCAGCGGCCTCCTTCCAGGAGACCACGAAGGTGCTGACGGATGCCGCCATTAAGGGAAAGATAGACCATCTGGTAGGCCTGAAGGAGAATGTTATTATCGGAAAGCTGATTCCTGCGGGAACAGGAATGAAGCAATATCGGGATATTCAGCTCTCTACCAGTAAGCCTATGGATTATGAAGATGATGATCTGGATGGCGTGTCCTTTAGTGAGGTGGAGATGGATGCGCTGGGAAGAAAGGCCGTCAAAGAGAGCGAGACGGTGAACGCTTAAAAAGCAGAAAAAAATTATCTTGACAGATTAACTTAAGGCAATTATAATATTTCAGCGTGTTTCCAAATGAGGAGACACGCTGTAATTTATAGCAGTAAAAAAATACGAAAGAAAGAGGTGAAACCCGAATGCCAACATTTAACCAGTTAGTCAGAAAGGGTCGGCAGACTACCGCAAAGAAGTCTAAGTCCCCCGCACTGCAGAGTGGCTTCAATTCCCTGCAGAAGAAGGCGACAGG
>JAILCB010000140.1 GCA_024680595.1 Lachnospiraceae bacterium
ACATCTGGGCGCTGCCCGCGGAATTAGCCGTGGTCTCCCTCTGCAGCTTTGCCGATTCTAGGGCGGTCTCCATACTCTTTTCCGCAGACTTGGCGGATTCATAAGCGCTCTTGGCCGAGGACACCGCCGAGGACAGCTGCGAAGCACTGGAATAACCGTTCTTTTTCAGCCAATCCTGACCCTGTTCATCGCCCTTCCTGGCCGCACTATTATAGGAATCCTGTAAATCCTTCAATTCATTATAGGCTTTCTTGGCCTTTTTCTTGGCCTTCTCCGCATCGTCCAGATTGTCCTCCGCCCGGGTCACCTGGTCCTCTGCAAATCTGGCGCTCTCAACAGCCGAATCATAGGAGTAGCAGGCCTGCTTCACGCCCGCATTGGCGGAATCCACGGCATTGGCCAGCTGCATTTCATTGGTGGCAATGACTCCCAGAGTCTCTGCCGCAGAGGCCTGAACCGTGGCCCGGTTGGCTTCCTGGACCCCCAGCCCCGCTTCCGCACTATTCACGCCAGCGGCGGCCTGTTCCACCGCAATCTTTGCGGAAGTATCATCAATGGTGAAGAGCAGGTCTCCCGCCGTGACATGGTCTCCCACCTCATAATTCTTTTGGGTAACCTCGCCGGAAACCTTGGACATGACAACCACCTGGCTGTCCGCCTCCACCCCTCCGGCAAAATTGGAGCTAATGGAGACATCCCTCACCTCAGGCAAGGTGGTTTCCACCTCAATGGTCTGATCCACAGGCTCTTTCTTGACCTCCGTCTGTGCCGGGGCACAGGCCTGCATTGTAGCAGAAGCAGTAACAATAGCTAAAAAAACGGCACAGTTCCTTCTGAAAAGATGTTTCTTCATAAAATCCCCCGTCTATAATAATGAAATTAATTACGACTTTCCGATGAAATTCGGAATCCCAAGTCTTTCTCGTCCCGCGCAAACCTCATCCGGTAAGGATAAGGGATTTCCTTAAATGTCAAATTCCATTCATGCTAGAATAAAACATTCAGAATCATAAACCCTTAATCTAAACCAAGAATAAACTTTACAAGTTTTTTTGTAAGAATGCAAGTCAAAATCCTCTTGCAAGCATTCATTGGTCTAATTATAATAAGCCCATGTTTAATATATTAATTGTAGAAGACGACAAAAATACCAGAAGACTTATGCAGGCCGTATTGAAATCCGCAGGTTACACTCCCTTTCTGGCGGAAAACGGTCTTGCCGCCCTGGAGGTGCTGGAGCGACAGGAGATTGATCTGATACTCCTGGATGTAATGATGCCGGAAATGGACGGCTACTCCCTGTCTCAGGAGCTCAGGGCATGCAAGAACCAGGTTCCCATCCTTATGGTCAGCGCCAAGACCCTGCCGGAGGACTTAAAGAAGGGTTTCCGGGCCGGGGCCGACGATTTCATGACAAAGCCTGTAGATGAGGAGGAAATGCTGCTCCGAATCCGGGCCCTGCTCCGTCGGGCCAAAATCGCCAATGAACACGTGCTGACAGTAGGGGATCTCACCCTGAATTACGATAATCTGTCGGTCCAGCGGGAGGGAGAGCCCGCCCAGGTCCTGCCCCAGAAGGAATTCCTTCTGCTCTACAAGCTCCTCTCCTTCCCGGGCAAGATCTTTACAAGAATCCAGCTCATGGATGAATTCTGGGGACCGGACTCCGACTCCGGGGACAGCACAGTGACCGTACATATTAATAGACTTCGCAAACGGTTTGAGAACGAGAAAGCCTTCTCCATCGTCACCGTCCGGGGTCTGGGCTACAAGGCTGAAAGAAAGGATGACTAAGGGATTTGACCTCTGAAAACACCAAAGCCAATGAAAATATTAAATCCAGCAGCCATTCCTCCCGAATGGTCATGTTCCTTTTCGGCTGCTTCATTTTTGGGTCCACCCTGATAACCATCCTGCTTTCCACCGTCACCACCTACTATATTCTGTCCTATTTTTCCATTGCGGAAAAGAATATGGTATCCGTATCCGTTCTGACCAGTTTTCTCATCCTAATGCTTGTCAGCGCCTGCTTTGGAGGAATCATTTCCTATTCGGTCATTCATTTCCCCCTGCGGCCCTTTAGCTATTTCGTAAATGCAATCAACAAGATGGCGGAGGGGGATTTCTCTGTCCGCGTAGAGGAAAACCTGGCCATTAATTCCGGAAATGATCTGGCCCGCAGTATTAACCGCCTCTCCGAGGAGCTCAGTAATACAGAGATGCTGCGGTCAGACTTTATTAATGATTTTTCCCACGAGTTCAAAACCCCTATAGCCTCTATCCGGGGCTTTGCCAAGATTCTAAAGGAAGGGAATTGCACGGAGGAGGAAAAGAATGAGTATCTGGAAATCATTCTGGAGGAATCCACCCGGCTCTCCAACCTGTCCAGTAATGTTTTGAATTTGAATAAAATCGAGAGACAGTCCATCCGGACCAATAATGAAGAGTTTAATTTTGCAGAAATGGTTAGGCGCCTTATCCTGGTGCTGGAATCCAAGTGGACCAAAAAGGACCTGCAATTAGACATTGATTTGAAAGAAATCAATTATTATGGGGATACCAATCTCCTGAGTCAGCTTTGCCTGAATCTCATTGATAACGCCATTAAGTTTTCCCATAATAAGGGTATAGTGGAGATAAGGCTCTATGAAGCGGATAAGGCTTCTGACAAGACTTTGGTCTTTTCCGTAAGGGATTATGGAATCGGGATGTCCGACAGGGACAGGAACCGGGTTTTTGACAAGTTTTATCAGGCCGACTCCTCTCATTCCACAGAGGGCAACGGTCTGGGGCTCTCTATTGTGAAGAGGATTACGGAGCTTTATCAGGGCCGGATTCGTATTGAAAGCAGTCTGGGCCAGGGAAGCCTCATCGAGGTTATATTATAAAAAGGAGAATAACATATGGGCAGTAACTTTAATCTTTTCTTTGACTTAATCGAAATGGGAGCCGGCATCTATATTTTGATCACCGGAATCCGTATGAAGCAGACCGGGAAAATCACCCAGACCGGCCTTCTGGGCAAGAGCGTCCGCCTAGACAAGGCCCGGGACGTGGCCGGCTTTATTAAAGAAATATTCCCCATTTATATCATTTGCGGAATCGGTCTCTTTGCCCTGGGCGCGGCATCGGCCTATGTGGACACAGCTATGCCGAATATTGGAATTGCCGTAAACCTCACCATTACGGGATCTCTCCTGGTCTTCTGTTTCGTGTTTGCCTTCTTCACAAAGAAGGCCCAGGACAAGTATTTGATGTGAAAAAGCTCAAAAAAGTCCGCATCCTGCTCTTCCCTCCCCTATAGGCAGGATGAAGAGCGAATATTGCCGGAAATATTTATGAAAAGGGCCCCTGATCTGCAGGAGCCCCTTTTTCATGTCATCATTTCTTTCCTTACATGGGAGTGCGGATCCCAAGCGGCACCAGGTCCATAGTTTCTAGCCCCCGGCCGCTTTACGCCTTCATCTCCCTCTCTTCCATGGGAGTATAGGCCCTGGGCGGCACCAGGTCCATAGCTTCTAGCCCCCGGCCGTTTTACGCCTTCATCTCCCTCTCTTCCATGGGAGTATAGGCCCTGGGCGGCGTCACCGGATTATAGGCAGGACGGATAATCTTGCCGTTATTGGACAGTTCCTCAATCCTGTGGGCGCTCCAGCCCGAAATCCTGGCCGCCGCAAATATAGGCGTAAAGAGCTCTATAGGAAGACCCAGCATCTTGTATACAAAACCCGAATAAAAGTCTACATTACAGCAGACACCCTTGTACATCTTCCTCTCAGAAGCAATGATCTTAGGCCCCAATTTTTCAATCATGGCATAGAGCTTGAACTCCTTACTATAGCCCTTGGCATCCGCCAGTCTCTCCACATAGGCCCGGAAAATCTGCTCTCTGGGGTCCGATATGGAATAAACCGCGTGACCCATACCATAAATCAGGCCCTGCCTGTCAAAAGCCTCCTTGTGAAGGAGCTTCTCCAGGTAATCGGCAACCGCCTCTTCGTCGCTAATATCTGTCACATTCTTCATTAAATCATCAATCATATGGACCACTTTAATATTGGCGCCGCCGTGCCTGGGCCCCTTTAGGGCTCCCAGGGAGGCCGCAACGGCGGAATAGGTGTCCGTGCCGGTGGAGGAAACCACATGGGTCGTAAAGGTGGAGTTATTTCCACCGCCGTGATCCATATGCAGCACCAGGGCCACGTCTAGAATCTTGGCTTCCAGAGGGGTGAATTTGCTGCCGGGCCTGAGAATATGCAGAAGGTTCTCCGCCGCGGACAGCTCCTTGACCGGATGGTGGATATAGAGGCTCTTTCCATAATGATAATGGGAATAGGCATGATAGCCATATACCGATAACAGGGGAAAAAGGGCAATTAACTGCAGGCTCTGTCTGAGTACATTTGGCAGGGAAATATCATCAGCGGCATTATCATAGGAATATAGGGTCAGAACGCTTCTGGCCAGGGTATTCATCATATCCCTGCTGGGGGCCTTCATGATTACATCCCGCACAAAGCTGGTGGGCAGGGTGCGGTAGGAAGCCAAAAGCTCCGAGAAATCCTTTAGCTGCTTTTGATCCGGTAATTCTCCAAACAGCAAAAGATATGTGATTTCCTCAAAGCCAAACCTGCCATCCTCCGTAAAGCCCCTGACCAGATCCCTCACATCATATCCCCGATAGTAGAGCTTTCCTTCTGCGGGAACCCGCTTTCCATCAATGATTTCACTGGCCTCCACATCAGAAATATGAGTGAGGCCCGCCAGAACTCCCTTTCCGTTTAGGTCCCGGAGTCCTCGCTTCACATCATATTTGGTATAGAGCTCGCTTTCGATAATTGTGGACTTTCTGGCCTTTTCCGCCAGCGTCCGTATCACAGGAGTTACCTTTGAGTAATCTTTTTCTTTTTTTGTCATAATACCTCCATTATCCCTTCCTAATATAATTAATTCAGAGAAACCTCCAAATTCTCTGATTATTCCTGAATTGATAATTTATTGAAAATCAAATAGTACTCCTCGAACAAAAGTCGTTCGGGCAGAAGAATTATTGCACTGAATGCCGGCAAACCTGGAATTGTTACGCCGAAGGGAAAGATTCTCGGAAAAAGAGAAAATTACTACTTGAAATTCTTTGGGATTCGTATTAAAATATATTTCGTTGTGACGGCTGAAAAGCATTTTAACAGATTATAGAAATATTTTCAACGTCTTTTGAAGTGACATAGTCGGGGATATAGCTCAGCTGGGAGAGCGCTGCGTTCGCAACGCAGAGGTCAGGGGTTCGAATCCCCCTATCTCCACTTCTATATCTTTCATTCGTTACACATAGGGGAGCATAGCTCAGCTGGGAGAGCGTTCGCCTCACACGCGAGAGGTCACGGGTTCGAGCCCCGTTGCGCCCACTAAGTGAAAACCCGCTACCTGTGCAGAATCCGCATAGGCAGCGGGTTTTTTCTATGTCGGACAATGGGCGGCAGACCGGAAATATGGCCATTATATGAGAAAAAAGACTCTTATATGACACGAAATATGACAATCGAGTCGGGGTAGGAAGACCCCCTACTCGATTCGGGCTTCGCCCACATCTCAGGCCCTTCGGGCCTTCGATGATGGGCTGTCGCCAGGGCCCCATCAGGACGCAAGCGTCCCATGAGGCTTTGGCTCGTAGCCTGCACAGAAAAGGGAGGCATGCGCCTTGCCGGACACTAGACCAAGTATGAATTGAGTCATTGGAATAACACTATGCACGAATTAAACTCTTTTCCCAATCTAACTCTACCACAGGCAAAAAGAAGGCTCCGGGGTCAGATTCTGACCCTTAGAGACAGGCTGTCCCCTTCTGAAATCCGGGCCAAATCCCAGGCTATCTGGGACAGGCTTTCTGGGACAGACCTTTTCCGGAATGCAAATTTGATCTTTTTCTTTCTGGGATACGACAAAGAAGTGCAAACCAAATTCATGGTGGAAAACGCCCTCTCTGAGGGAAAGCGAATCGCTGTGCCCAGAGTGCTTTCCGACAGAGAAATGGCCTTCTATGAAATCACAGATCTGGAGGGCCTTGTCCCCGGCTTTCGGGGGATACTCGAACCGGCCCCGGGACTAGAACCCGTCCGAGAAAGGCCTGACCTCATTCTCCTGCCCGGCACCGTATTTGATGAAAAGGGAGGGCGGATTGGCTATGGCAAGGGCTATTATGACCACTTCCTTTCGGATCAACCCGCACAAATCCCTAGAATCGCCCTATGCTTTGATTTACAGGTCCTATCTCACATTCCTACAGAGGACCACGATATCCGAGCTCATAGAATCATCACGGAAAAACGGATAATATCATGCCCTTAAAGTCAGGGTCTGGCAACAAATCAGGGTTTCTCATACCCCTAATGCCGGGATCCGGCAGAAAATCAGGGTTTCTCATGCCCCTAAAGCCAGCTCCCGGCAATCACACCCTTTCCATACCTCTAATGCCTGCTCCCGGCAATCACACCCTTTCCATACCTCTAATGCCAGCTCCCGGCAATCACAGCCTTTCCATACCTTTAATGCCAGCTCCCGGCAGAAAATCAGGGTTTCCCATGCCCCTAATGCCAGCTCCAGACTTTTCTCAGAACTCAATCTATAAATTCCCTGCGTTTCTGCATTTTCTCGTATGATTCGGGGTGGATAAACAGGAATTTCCGGACGGCAAATAGTATTCCAATTGCTGCAATTCCAAAAAGGATCTCCAGCATAGTCAAATGCTGTATCACCAGGTGTCTGGTAACCGTAAAGAGCAAAACCTCAATCATAGAATAGAGGTCGTTTCGGCAGAGAAGCTTGACAAATTCAATGCTTATCAGGGCGTCAAACAGAAATCTCATGAAGTCGGTCAGGCTCTCCAATTGAAAAAACTGCCAAAAGGGTCCAATCCCGAATAGATGAGAAATGATTCCCAAAACTGCCAATATTGAGATCAGAAATTCAATCCAACTAACCAAATAGAATACGAATCTACGTGCTGACCGCAATTTCTCCGCCATAAGAAGCTCCTCTCAAATTAATTAAACCAATGCAAAATCTGTCTCATTACCGAAAAAATAAACCTCTGCCAATAAATAGGTGAAACATTTTCCCCAGCCACTACACATAATCCGGCCAACAAAACAAGTCGCTGCAAGCAAATATATGAATTCCGGTTCTGCCTTCTATTTCCCCATCAAAAGGTGCGATAGTCAACATCCTATCGCGAAAAATAGATGAATTCCGGTCCTGCCTTCTATTTCCCCAGGACCCTTTCCGCACATTTCATGCCGTCCATGGCGGCGGACATAATGCCTCCCGCATAGCCCGCCCCCTCTCCTGCCGGATAAATGCCCGGGATATTGGCCTGCAGGTAATCATCCCTAAGAATTCGGACTGGAGAGGATGTTCTGCTCTCCACTCCAGAAAGGATGGCATCCCCCATGTCAAATCCCCTTATCCTATGGCCGAATTCCTTCATGGCATATAGGATATCCTCTGAAAGAAAAGCCGGCACTATATCCCGCAGGTTTGTCAATCCGACTTTACCCTTACAGACGGGTTTAACCTCTCCAAAAAAATGGCTCTGCCGATTGGCTTTGAAGTCTTCATAGCGCTGGCAGGGGATATGTCCTGCGGCCGCCTGAAAAGCCCTCCTCTCCAGTTCCCGCTGAAAGGAGACCCCGGCAAAAATCTCCTTCATCCTTTCATCTGAATAAGGAAGAGAAGAAAACGTCCCCTCCGAAAGCAGCTGCCTCCTTGCTGTTTGACTGGAAAGCATACCGCTTCCCTCTGTTCTTTCTGAAAGCAGATGCCTCCTTGCTATTTGGTCAGGGGACAAAGTACTCCTTTCACTCCTTGCTGATTGGTCAGGGGACAAGGTGCTCTTTTCACTCCTTGCCGTTTGGTCAGGGGACAAGGTGCTCCTTTCACTCCCTGCTGAAAGCAGAGACTTCCTTTCCTCCTGCAGGAAATTCAGGCAGTCTTCCGGGCGGACAGTGACCACAATAGCACTATTTGCGTTCCGGCTGTCTCTGGCGTGGAGGCTCATTCCATTTACAGCCAGCATTCCCTCTTCGCTGGAAGCATTCACCACATAACCCCCGGGACACATACAGAAGGAGTAAACCCCTCTCCCGTCCGGTGCCTTGGCAGTCAGCTTGTA
>JAILCB010000158.1 GCA_024680595.1 Lachnospiraceae bacterium
ACCAGCTTTAAGCCTTCCTGGTCCCCGCCTGCCACCTGACCGGAAATGAGATCCATTGTAAGAGACTGTCTTCTAATATATTCCGCAGCGGTTTCAAGGGCTTTCACGGCTCCGGACCTATCCTCTGAGGCCACCTGGTTCTCCAGATAGTGCTGCAGATTCCAAATGACTCCGAGGCAGTCCGACTCTATCCTGTCCCGGACCGCCCCGGCTATACCGCTCTTGTCCCTGCCGCCTCCCGTCCACTGTCTCAGGGTGGTCACCGCCGCCGTGAAGATCCGTCTGCTATCCTGTTCTGCCCCGGCTGCTCCATTAAAGCCCTCCAGCTGCTTTAATTCATCCCTTGCAAGAATCCCGTCCAGCTGTCTAAAGGCATCTGCCAGGGTCTTGGGCCGAACATCCTGTATATTCCCGGCTGCATCGCCTCCGTCATCTTCTGCCTGGTCATCCGGCTTTTGTTGATTTATTTTTATCTCCAGAGGGATCTCCTGGATTGCCACTTCATCCTTTAGGGACTTTAGCTCGTCCCGCCAAAGGACCATTTCCTCTGAAGCCGACATTAGCTTCCCGTCTGTCAAGGCGTCTTCCCAGCTGCATTCCAGATCCTTGCCCAGAGACCGGTACTCCCCTATGACCTGGGTGAGTCTCCTGGACCCGTTCACGAAATACTGCCTCTGGCCCATGACATGTTCAAGAATCGTATCCAAGGCCTGGGCTTTATCCTTCTCCAAAGGAGCCTTTCTGGCGGTCACGGCGGAGCCAGCGCCATCCCCGGCCGTAGGGGCTGCTTCCGAATCCTGGGTTTTACTTTTGCTAATCGTTGAGCTGGCTGCATCCTCAGCCGAAGGGGCTGCTTCCGAATCCTGGGATTTGCTCTTGCTCTCGGGGGACTCGCCCTTATCTTCCGAGCCTTCCTTTTCCACATGGGCGTCTTCCCCGGCGCCATCCCCTTCCTCTGCAGAGGGGAATTCCTTTTTCAAATCGCGGACAGCCTTCTCCAACCTGTTATAGGTGTCCTGTATTTCCCGAAATGTGTCATCGTCTTCACAGCCTCCCACCCGAATGGATTCTGCGGAAATCTTTTTCGTCAGAAGCCCATGAATTTCTCCTGCGAGCCTTAATATCTCGCTGGCATTTTCACTGGAACGAAAAGGCTCCTTAGTCAATATCAAGGGATTGGCTATGAGCCGTATGTCCCTAAGCCCCGGCAGAATTATCGGGGAACCGTCTTTCTTATTCTTGGGAAAAACAATTTTCCCCTCTGTATCTCTTAGCCTTTGCTGAACCCTTTCGTCCGACAGCAGGGGAATGCCGGGATGGGCTTCCGTATAATCCTTAGCCTTTTTCACGGCCTCACGCATACGGAACGCTGTTGTCAGGGGAGGATTGGCGTGGGCCTCTTTTTTCATGACCTTTTGACCGTTAACCGTCTCCTCGTGATCCTCCATCCGGACCCGACGGACCTGCCAGACCCCATTCTCATCCTGATAGCAATTATCTTGCCCCAAAGTGGTCTGGATTGCGGCCTTTAGCCAATTAAACCTAGCCTCAAAGGCAGCCGTCTGCTCCGGACTAAGGAAGTCCCCCATACTCCCCACCAGACTTGAAATATTTGAATTCAGGATATTCTCAGCAAACTGGGGGCTCATGAGCTCGTCCTTTAGGTCTCCATTTGGATCAAAATGATATTCCTGCGCCAATTCCTGAGGACTCTTCAGGGAAAATTCCTGCCTGTCCCCAGCCCCGGATATTTCCACATCCGTGACCTCACGGCCGGAATAGCTCTCCTCTGTCTTTAAGAGAACAGCCCTGTCCGATCTGGGGCCGGTCCCGCATAGAAAATCAGTAAAACGGCTATTAAAGAGCTTTTCCAGAGCTGTATCCGAAAAGCTCATATTTCGGCCGCGGCCATGCTTGGAATCCTCTATATCGGTTTGCTCATCTTCATTAAATAGCTGTTGCAGGCTCTGTCCCTCAACATTACCTAGGGTCATGTAGCCTTCTCTATATTCTCCATCTACCACCATTGCGGTTTTGTATACACGATGGCCAGTCTGCTCACCAAGGGCTATTCCCACCCTTTCCTGGGCCCGGACTCTCTCCGCCTCTTTCGCATCCGTGAGGGAGGCCGGAACAAAGTAGGAGTCTCCCTTTATTACATCAGAATCATCCCGAATCCGCAGACACTCTTTGTCTCCTATGACCTCTCTTGTGACCCTGCTGCCCTGGGAGCCATCTGTGGATATAGTCCGAATATGGCCATGCTCAATGAGCTGCCGGCCGGTAATCTTTTTCTCGAAAGGCTGATATCTGGGCCTATTGCGGCCAATAGGACCCAGGCCCTCTCTCTCACTGTCCTCCCGGGCCCGCCGTCTGGCCTCCTGGTGCTCCTGCAGGCCCTCATAATAGGTATTCATGGCTGAGAATAGGACCATCTGCTTCTCCTGCAGACAGGCATCCTGCAGCTTTTTCACGAAGGCCAGTCTGGCCTTCCCTGTGGAGGATGAGGGCTTGGTATGGGTTGCCTCGTAGTTTTGACAGCAGCGAATGACCCTTTGAAAGGATCTCTCTAGATCTGTTGCCTCCATCATGGGAGAGAGATAGTCGCTGTCTATATCTCTTTCCCTTTCCAGATCCTGTATTAATCCAGAGAAAGCCTCCTTTAGCTCTTTCATGGGAGCTGTATCTTCCCTTAAACGGCTGAGAGCCCGGCTATTCATGAGTTCATCCCTCATTTTGAATAGATCGGCAGGGCCCTTGGCTTCTACGAATTGGGGCATAGGTCTCCCCTGATTTCTGAGATGGGCAATCTGCATGCCTGATTCTTCCGAGAGATAGGTGCCTTTGGGTACCTGAAGCTCCTGCCTGGCCTGCCGGGAATCCTGGGCATTCTGCCGGACCTGGCCGGCCTGAGCTGCCGGCTGGGCTGCCCCATCCCCATGGGCCTGCCGGACTTGGCTGGCCTGACGGGAATCCTGGGCCACCCGGCGGGCCTGGGCGTCCTGCTGGTCTCCGCCCCCGTCTCCGTCTGCATGAGCTACCCGGCGGGCCTGGGCGTCTTGCCGGTCTCCGCCCCCGTCTCCGTCTGCATGGGCTACCCGGCGGGCCTGGGCATCCTGCTGGTCTGCACCCCCGTCTCCGCCTGCATGGGCTACCCGGCGGGCCTGGACGTCTTGCTGGTCTTCGCCCCCGTCACCGTCTGCATGGGCCACCCGGCGGGCCTGGACGTCCAGTTGATCAACGTCCGCATCAGCTGCTCGGCGGATCTGAGACTCGTCTTCTGGCTGCCGTTCTCCCACCGCCCCATATTCCTTTAGGATATCATGGGTGACTATAATCCAATCTCCCATGGACATCTCATCGGAAAGCTCCTCCGTATCGGCATGATCACCCTCAAGGTCAAATGATCCTCCCTCTAACTGACTAATATCGGAAGTGGTGGATACCGTCATTATTCCGTTTCTAATAGCCTCCAGACGACGCCGTTCCTGAAGGGCTCTGTCTTCCTGGGGATTACCGCCCTGGCCGGAAGCCGAAAATTCAGTCCTGCTCTTCCTCCTAGTCTGAGACAACTTACCGTCATCATTACCAGATATACTTCCCATAATCTATCTCCTTATAGTGAAAGCTCCGCACTATGCGAAAAAGGTCTTTCCCGCCCAAATGACGGATACTTGCTCCAAAAATTAGCATATAAAAGGGTTTCCGGCCTGGCTGCCCTATCTATTCCCTTCCCGGACCGCCATATAGGTGTCAAAAACCTCCAAGGGCTCCAGCCCTATCTTCTTCAAAGAACCCTTCAGATAATCCAATACTTTCTGCCCCACAATATCTACGTAAAGCCTGGCCTCCGGACCATAATCCTTCTCAATCTGCCTAATGGCCCTGTCCATCAGGTACTGAATCAGCTCCACCCGATTATTCCGAAGGAACATGGAGTCCAGCTGCACCCCGTCCAATAAGGGCCAGGCCGAAAGCATAGCCATGGCTTTATTTCCCTCAAACAAAACTCCGCCGTAATTATTCTGATCCGAAACAAAATTCTCAGGCACCATATACACTCCGGCCTCTTCCGCCACACTGCCCAGCTGAGAAATCTGGATAAGCTCCTCCTCCGTGAGCTCCGAGGGCTTTTTCACCACAATTCCCTCCGGCTCCTCCATGGGCACATTGGTCCTAAAAATATCCCCCATAGAATAAATCCGTCTCTCGGCAGGCAGCCTGTGAAGGAAGAATCCATTCTTTATGAGAAAATTCCTGCGAATCTTCTCCATCTCCCTCTCCTCTCGATTCTCCTTATCCCTGCCCAGATAAACCACGCAGTCCATCCGGCCTATTCCATAGGAAGGCAGTCTTTTTGCAATTTCCCTAATCAGAAAGCCGGCATATCCCTTCCGCCTCCTCACAGGATCCGTCGCAACAAAAAGGAGGGCAAGCCCACTCTCCGCTGCTTCAAAAACAGCGGCAGACACGGCATTGCCCTCCCCATCTATAACTCCTGCATAGAGTTGATTATTCTCTCTCTTCCTCCAGAATTCCCCTATTAATGTATCAAAAAAGGACTCGTTGTTTTCGTTAATAATCGTAATCTGCATATTATGGTCCCCCTTATTAAATTACCCTCTATTTTATAGGGCAGAAAGTCTATCGTCAACATCAAATCCCCTTAAATAATTGATAACAATTGCTATAGATGGTATAATTTCAAAAATCGTAAAGTCGTCTCATCCGCCTAATATAAAGGCTCCCGGGAGCAATATGAATAATCAAATTAACAAAAAGGAAAACACAAAGGTACTCAGATTCGATATAATTCTTCTCTTCTTTTTCCTAATATCCTTACTACCTTTTTTCTATACCATGCTCTACGCCACTCCATCACCGGATGATTTCGCCATGGCCAGTGTGGACAGCGGCAGGAATCTCTTTCTGGAATCTATCAGGCTTGCCATTGAATACTGGTTTGGCTGGGTGGGTATGTGGTTTGCCTCCTTCTACGAAACTCTTTTTAATCCCCTAAATCTCTTTGGAAATATCCGCTGGCTTTACGGCCTGGTCATGTGCTGTATCTTTTGCTTCTTCCTCTTCTCCGTATATTTCCTAGTAAAAACCCTTGTTAAGGACCTTTTGCAGATAGAGGACAGACGGATTACGGTTTTCCTATTCGTGGTCACAGCTTTCGTATTAATTAATATTGATATCTATTTCGAGATTTTTGCCTGGTTTGTGGGCTCCCATTACGGAATATCCGTATCCCTAAGCTTCCTATTCCTGGCCCTATTCATTAAGTATTTGCGCTATTCCAGGGGGCCGGTTTATATGATGCTCCTGTCCCTTTTGGGAATGATTACCTGCTCGAATTATATGGTGGCCGTGGCGGTGGGCGTAGCCTATTACTTCATTCTGCTTTTCCTGTCCACGAACACGGAAAAGTCCTCAGGAATCTTCATAAAGCTCCGGCATGTCTTTGACCGGAGGATTATTCCCCTCTACTTCTGCATCATAGGCGGGGTCTCCGCCGTCCTGGCCCCGGGCAACTTTAGCCGAAATAAAAGCATCAGCGTTTCTTCCTTATCTCTTTGGAAGACCGCCATCCAGAATATGATGATTGCCTTTCTGGATTTTTCCACCCAGTTAATCTGCAATCCCCTCCTATTCTTCGGATGTATTCTCATTATGATTCTAGGCATGAAGATTACCCGCAGGAAGGGTCTGACCTTTGATAAAAGGCGGATTATCATGATTATCTGCTTCTTCCTGGTGCCCCTAATCATGCTCCTTCCGGTAGCCATGGGATATGGCCATCACGACTTCCCGAACCGGATACAGTTCACCTTTAATGCCTATGCCATTTCGGCCGCCTTGGTCCTAGCCTTCCATCTGGGCATATTGATTGAGGAGAAATATCATCCGGAAAAGCAAATGTTCCATGCCGCCTATATTTCCATCTTTATCGGCATGTATGTTGCTATGGTCAATCAAGCCTATCTGGCGGATTTCCCCTGCGTCCGTATGGTCCGGGATCGGGTCATTACCAGGACTTTTGGCAGCGGCTGGTTTGATATTCTGGATGAAATCAAGTATTCGGAGGCGGAGGATGTGGTGATTATCGTTCCGGACGACCTCCTCTATCTGGATCTGGATCCCCTGACCAAGTCTCCGGGAATTGCGGATAATCCCAAGGACGGGGCCAATGTCCTGGTGGCACAATATTATGGAAAAAGGAGTGTGACGGTTCTGTCGGACAAGCAAAGTCCGGCGCCCGAGGAAGATTGATTCAGCATGATAAAGAAAATTGCCATTTTTCTATATTTCATCATTAGCCTAATTATCTGCGGCCTGCTATTATTTGCCAATAATGTCAATTACTATTGCAGGCGGGGCTTCGTTTCCTGGAACCCCCTCTTCTGCATCGCAGGTCTCCTTTTCCTTTCCCTCCTGTCCTTATTCTGCATTAATAAAAGGCAGAGTCTGGAGAGATTCTTGTCTGCCCATTTGAAATATGTGGCGGCCTTCATCCTGATTCTCCTGCTTGCCGGGCAGATATTCTTTACCTACAGCGCTTTCTTTTTCTCTGACTGGGATCCGGCGGGAGTTCTATCCCCCGCTTTTCATGTGGCAAACGGCCATCCCGAGAATGTGAGTCAGGATTATTTCTCCTCCTTTCCCAATAATATCCTGCTTTTCTGGATTTATTCGGGAATCCTGAAATTCATGTCCATATTTGGCCCCATAGGGGAATACGGTGGCGCGGGCGTCATGCCCATCGTCTATATTCAATGCCTTTTGAACACAGTCACGGGCTATCTGGTCTTTCGCATCCTCCGGGATATTTTCCGGAAATCCGGCTATTCCTCCCTAATCTCCGTGGCAAGCCTCATCCTCTACTCCATCTTTATCGGCCTCTCCCCCTGGCTCATTATCACCTATTCTGACGCCGCGGGACTCATTTTTCCGGTCCTGGAGCTGCGGCTTTATCAGGTCTACCGGCAAAGGCGGGGCGGAAAGCGGCCCTATCTCTTCTGGCTGCTACTGGGCCTAATCACCAGATTCGGCTACAATATCAAGCCCCAGGCGGTAATCATGGTCATAGCCATTGTTATTATTGAGGCTTTCGAAGCTAATTCAAAGCCCACAGCCTTGATCCATGGGCATCACGGGTCACAAAATAATAAAGCTGATTCTGAAGCACAGGAGGAGGATTCCACCCTCCAAGGCGCAAGTTCAGCTGACTCCAACCTGCAGAATGCTGTGGCGGATTCCACCCTCCAGGGTGCAAGTGAAGATTCGATTCTCCAAACAGTTTTGGCAGATGATGGGCCTCAAAAGGCTGAGACGAAATCGGGCTTTGAAGGCGGCAGATCTAATTCCGTCTTCTATAAAATCAGAAATTTCCTGGCTCTTGGCCTAGGAATCCTTGTCATGAGTCTAGTCATAAAAGGGATAATAATCCCTTCCCTGGGACTTTCCCTAAATCCCGCCAAAACCTTCGGGGCGGCCCACTACTTCATGATGGGATTAAATGACGAATCAGACGGAGTCTATAATGCCGGAGACGGGGATTACACCAATTCCTTCGATGACCCCTCGGAGCGGACCGCTGCCGACCTGTCCCTAGCCTTTGACCGGATTCGTTCCTATGGGCCTGCCGGACTCCTGCGCCACGGCATGCGGAAAACCCTGGTGAACTTCAATGACGGCACCTTTGCCTGGGGCCTAAACGGCAATTTCTTTGCCTCAACCATTGAGGGACAGACCACCTTCCTCACAGACTTCCTGCGAAAACTCATCTATACGGATGGATCTCTCTTCCCTCTCTATGCCAGCTACCAGCAGACCCTCTGGCTCCTTATCCTATTTGCCTCCCTGGGAATGGGGTTATTATTAAGAAAAAGCAGGTTCTGTCATTTAACGGAAGGCCCGGACATGAGACACTATCCGGCCCCTGCCCCAGA
Organism: Lachnospiraceae bacterium; assembly: GCA_024680595.1. GTDB lineage: Bacteria > Bacillota > Clostridia > Lachnospirales > Lachnospiraceae > NK4A144. Next base: position 7,956 of record JAILCB010000158.1, read on the forward strand.
CACTGATACCCACGCTCAAGAGACAGGAAGCCAGGGACCGCACTGCTCTTCGGCTCCTACTACTGCATCTGGAACCCCTGCGCAAAAGTCAGACGGTCTGAACACGGCCCCTTCTACAGCTCCCGATACTACAGGCACCGCTGCTTCAAATAGCTCTGTTTCAAGCCGGACTGACACAGGCACCGCTGCCTTAACCCCTGCTGCTTCAAGCTCCCCGGGTTTAGACCGGGAGGGTGGCATCCTCTCAGCCGTTATTGCCCTTTCCCTCATTGGCATAACCATTTTTGAGCTGCTTTTCGAGGCCATGGCCCGCTACCTATTCATCTATTCCCCGGTATGGCTGCTTGCCGCCGTAATCGGCTGGACCGGGATTTGCTTTACCCTCCTTCAGAGAAAAGGCCGAAAGCATCAGTGATTATCCCGGCCTCAAGGACCAGTTGGGAATGTAACTATTAAACAGTCTCTTTCCTTGTGAAAAGACCTATTTTCTCTAATGCGGATAATATTCTACCATCATCAAGGCATAAGCCATTTGACCTCGTTAATATTTTGACGGTCAGATCTTATCCGTGATATAATTAATATTATGAAAAAAATCATTCTTACCGGCGGAGGCACCGCCGGACATTGTATTCCAAACCTAGCCCTGGTTCCCAGGCTACAGGAATCCGGTTTCCAGGTTTCCTACATCGGATCCTATAAGGGCATTGAGAAGAGCCTGGTAGAGGACGCCGGCCTCCCCTACTACGGCATTTCCTCCGGCAAACTACGCCGTTATTTTTCATTGAAAAACTTCACCGACCCCTTTCGGGTCCTGAAGGGTTTTCAGGAAGCACGGCAAATTCTAAAGAGAGAAAAGCCGGATATTGTATTCTCCAAGGGCGGATTTGTATCCGTCCCTGTATGTGTTGCCGCGGCCCGTCTAAAGATTCCTGTTATTATTCATGAATCGGATATGACGCCTGGTCTGGCCAATAAGCTTTGCTATCGGTCGGCCACAAAGATCTGCTGTTCTTTCCAGAATACCCTATCCTATATCCCGGCCAAGAAAGCAGTCTTTACCGGCTCCCCTATTCGCGCCGAGCTGAAGGAAGGCAGCCGGGAGAAGGCCATTGAGTTCACCGGCATCCACTCCGGCGGGTCAGGGGATCTGCCCTGCATCATGGTTGTAGGAGGAAGCCTGGGGGCGCAAAAGGTGAATGAGCAGGTCCGAAGAATACTGCCCAAGCTCCTGCCAGATTATAATGTCATCCATCTTTGCGGCCGGGGAAAACTGGATCCTACCCTAAACCTGACCAAGGGCTATGTTCAATATGACTATATTGATAAGGAATTGCCTGATCTCTTCGCTATGACAGATTTGGTCATATCCCGGGCGGGTTCCAATGCCATCTTTGAACTGCTGGCCCTAAAGAAACCCAATATTCTGATCCCCCTGCCTTCTGGCAGCTCCAGAGGGGACCAGATTCTAAATGCGGAGGCTTTTGAAAAGTCAGGTTATTCCTATCTGCTCCGGCAGGAGGATATGACTGATGAATCCCTCTTGGAAGCCATTCATAGCCTGCAGGCCAACCGGGAGCGCTACATAAAGGCCATGAGCCAGTCTAGGGAATCCCATGCCGTAGAAACCATCTGCGGCCTCATACAGGACCTGACCAGTAAGGCCATGTAGGCAAGGCCCATCAAGCACAGGCAGGGACGGGGTCAGATAGGGCAAAACCAATCAGGATAGTCCCGGAAAACAGGGTTAGACGAAAGCAAGGCCCATCAAGCACAGGCAGGGGCTGGGTCAGATAGGGCAAAATCAATCAAGATAATCCAAGAATACAAGGTAAGGCCTATGTAACAGAATTAATCAAAATTAGGCTTGGTAAAACAGGGCAAATTAGAAAAAGCTAAAGGGATACCAATCGAAACCCTACCGATGTGAGCCCTGAAAAGCCTATAGCTATACAAATAATTCATTATCCATACAGACAAGAAACACAATAGGAGGTTTGATATGAAAGACGACTGCATTTTCTGCAAATTAGCAAACGGCATTATCCCCACCAATTCCCTCTATGAGGATGAAAAATTCAAGGTCATATTAGACGCCAATCCCGCCACCAAGGGACACGCCCTGATTCTCCCCAAGGAACATGCGGATAATATCTATGACCTGCCGGATGATACCGCCGCGGAGGCCTTTGTCCTGGCCAAGAAGCTTTCTGCCAAGATGAGGGATCGCCTCCACGCCGACGGCTTCAATATCGTCCAGAATAATGGGGAGGTAGCAGGGCAGACCGTCTTTCATTTCCATCTCCACCTCATCCCCCGCTATGCAGACGATGGCCAGGTCATTGGCTGGAAGCCCGGCAAGCCCTCTGCGGAGGAACTGCAAAAGACGGCCGCATTGCTCTCCGAGTAAGGATTCTCACCACAGCCGACTTCCTCTGCGGGTGCCAGCAATTAACGGCCGCATTACTCTCTTAGTTAGCATCTATTCTGC
>JAILCB010000171.1 GCA_024680595.1 Lachnospiraceae bacterium
TTGGCCGTCCGGAAGAAGACAGCTCCTTGTAGTCGGATCCAGGGTCGCAAACAGCAAATCCTCGCTTTTTACCGAAGACCCCGTCAAATGATTGAGAAGGGTGGACTTGCCGGCATTTGTCTGACCCACCAGAGCGGCTACCGGCATCCTATTTCGCATTCTCTGCTTTCTGGCCGTATTCCTGGACTCCATCATACGTTTCATCTGGGCAGAAAGGACAGAAATACGATGCTCAATTGTCCGCCTGTCTGTTTCCAGCTTTGTTTCACCGGGACCCCTGGTGCCGATTCCGCCACCCAGCCTGGAAAGGGCCTTGCCCCATCCCGCGAGATGGGAGGCGCGGTACTTGAGCTGGGCCATCTCCACCTGCAGCTTTCCTTCATTGCTATGGGCGTGACCGGCGAAAATATCGAGAATCAGAATAGTCCTGTCAATTACCTTACAGTTCAATGTATCAGAAAGATTCTTCATTTGAGCCGGCGTCAGTTCATCGTCGCAGATAATCCCATCCGCATCCATTTCCTCTAGAAGAAGGCTAATTTCCTTTACCTTGCCGCTGCCCACATAGGTGGCCGGATCCGGATGGGGCAAATTCTGGATTAGCCTGCATACCACCTCCGCATTAGCCGTCCTGGCCAGCTCCTTCAGCTCCCGAAGCGACTCCTCCGCATTCTCCTCATTTCCCGCTGAAACAGCAACCATCACATATCTTTCCCTATTCTCTAATAATTCATCCATTCCTATTTACCTGACAAAATCAACAATCATCCATGTCAGCCCTTGTAATTAGCGCAAGCATTATTTTACCACAGAATAAGGGCCTTAGGAATTGAATGATGACAGAAGCACAAAAAAAGTCTATAATGAAATGCAAAAATTATGATTATAGAGAGGTATTTTCTATGCGAAATTCAGGTCTAAGCTTCGTGATTCTACTGATAATTGCCATTATTGCCGTTTACCTTATTACTACTCAAATGGGGATATTCAAAACCCAGACCGGCTCCCAATCCCCTACAGAAAAGACCGCTGTCGAGGATGCGGCAGATGCGGTTAATGAATTAAATGAAAAAATCAATAAATCCCTGGAGATACCGGAATAAGTCCTATCATTTAACATATGCATCTGCTTTCTCTGCCGTCAATTTCCAGAATAAGTCCCGATAAATATCTCTAAAGCAGGATTAAGGAATATACTGCACTTTATTATCTGCTTCTTCTTTGTCTGTATGTCCTTTTTTTCTTGATTATTGGGCAATTTATATGTAAAATACTCATTTGAAAGAAGCCAGTTTTTGACAGAAAACAGTACCCCACATAAAAATCGACACAGCCTTGAACTCCGAAATTCATTGGAAATTGGGAGTTTCTACTTAGCCGGTCCCTTGCCGGATAAAGGTGTGTCCCACACATATTGTCAGATTTCCGAACACGATTCCCTGATATGTTTGGAAAGGTGTATTCAATCCGAATATCGATAGGACTACAGACTGTGTGAAACAGATATGTGATTTCTCAACACTTAGGAGTACCGATTGTTATGCAGAAAGTTACGAATTTTGATATTTCGCTGGAACGGTTGCCCATTAGCTGTTTTATCTATGAACCTGTCTACCAGGATTCCGAGCTAATTGATTTCCAAATCACCTATGCAAATCCTGCTTTTAGAAGAGACTGGAATCAAATTGGATATTCCGATGTTTATGTCGGTGCCCATCTACGCAAGGAAAGTCTGATGGATGAGTATTCCCTGCAAATGATGGACCGTTTCATGACAGAACAAAAGCACTCCTTTGTTACCCATCTAATACGGGCAGGACTCTATCTCCATATGGAGCCCATGACAGACCTCCCGGACCCTTATGGCGGCTTCTTCGTTACCAATATCACAGATTACGAGAGAAGAGAGCAGAATAATAAGGTCGTGAGAGAAATGCTCCTTAGCAAAATCTTGGTCCGGCAGTTCGATATGGTTGCCTTTATTCACAAGGGCAACTACGGTGTGACCATTGGTGATGCTGCCAGAATTACCAAGGGCAGCATTTTCCCCAAGACCCGTTACGGCATCTATGAAAAATACCTTACCGACCAGGTAATCCCTGTACTCCACGGCGACGAGGAACTGCGCAAGTCCATGGAAAAGGCCCTCTCCCTTCCCGAAATCGAGAAGCAGGTAAAGGAAAGGGAACCCTATATTGTCAATATTGTCATTCGCATCGAAGGCGCTAAATACCACAAGCGGTTCTACTTCTATTCCGCCAATCCCCTGGAAAACTTCTACGTTATCCTAAAGAGCGACACCACAGAGCTATATCAGGAGCAGTCAGAGAGAAATGAGCAAATGAAGAGCGCCCTTCGGGAGGCTAGGGAGGCAAATGTGGCCAAGTCCTCATTCCTTTCCAGCATGAGCCACGAAATCCGCACTCCCATGAATGCCATCATCGGCATAGGTAATATTGCCCTTCAGGAGCCGGGGCTCTCCGACCGCACCCGGGAGCATTTGAAGAAGATTGGGGTCAGCGCCCACCATATGCTGGACCTCATTAATGACATCCTGAATATGAGCCGGATTGAAAGCGGCCGCATGGTTTTGAAAAGCGAGGAGTTTTCAAGGAAGAGCTTTCTGGAGCAAATCAATACCCTGGTTTCCAGCCAATGTCAGGACAAGGGCTTAGAGTTCGTATACGATGTAAAAGAAGGCATGGAGGACTACTATATCGGCGATGACATGAAGTTAAAGCAGGTATTAATTAATATCCTGGGAAATGCCGTAAAGTTCACGGCTGAGGGAGGAAGTGTCACCTTTAGTGCCGAACAGACGAGCCGGCTTCATGATCATGCTACAATCGAATTCAGGATTAAGGATACCGGCATTGGTATGGATGAAAAATACCTGCCAAAGATTTTTGATGCCTTCACCCAGGAGGATGCCACTACCACCAACCGTTATGGCGGCTCCGGGCTGGGCATGGCAATTACAAAGAATATTGTGGAATTAATGAATGGCAGCATTAGTGTCACTTCCAAGAAAGGGAAGGGTACCGAATTTACTGTCACCGTACCTCTGCGGGTCAGTGAGCGCTCCAAGTCAGATGAGGATGAAATGCACCCCAGTGATTTCCATATCCTGGTTATAGACGATGACCCCATATCCACCCAGCATGTCAAGCTGGTACTGGATGAGGTGGGTGTCAATTCCGACATAGCCCTAAGCACCGATGAAGGTCTGAAAATACTGGAAATCGCCAAGGCCAGGGGAAATGATTACAATGTGGTTTTTGTGGACTACAAGATGCCGGAGCTGGACGGAATTCAGCTCTCCCGCCTCATACGAAAGAACGACGAAAAGATCATTATTATCCTGCTGACCTCCTACTCCTGGCTGGAGATCGAGGAAGAGGCCGTTGCCGCCGGAGTGGATAGCTTTATCACAAAGCCCCTTCTGGCCCGGGATGTCATGCATGAACTCCGAAATGCCATAGACCGAAAGCAGGGCAAGATTATAGAGGTTAGCCTTGAGGATCTGACCGGAAAGCGGATACTGCTGGCGGAAGATCTGGAAATCAATGCTGAAATCATGACAGAGCTGCTCCGGATGCGGGGCATGGAGGTTGAGGTTGCCCAAAACGGCAGGATTGCGGTAGATTTGGTAGAAAATAATGACCCCG
>JAILCB010000201.1 GCA_024680595.1 Lachnospiraceae bacterium
GGGACTATAGGGGCGGCGGACGCTCCTCCGGACGGGAAACGGCGGCCCGGGTGGCGGCAGGCGCCATAGCCTCCACCTTCCTTCGGGAGCTGGGCATCAGGGTTACTGCCTACACCCGTTCCATTGGGGATATAGAGATTGCCCCTGACCAAATGGATTTGAAAGAGGCTCTTAATAATAATCTCTGTATGCCGGACAGGGCTGCCTATGAAAGATCGGCCGCTTATCTGCAAGGCCTGATAGAGAGCCGGAATTCCGCAGGCGGGGTCATTGAATGCAGGATTGACGGTCTCCCACCGGGTATCGGTGAAACGGTTTTTGACAAGCTGGACGCCTCCCTGGCATCCGCCATTCTCTCAATCGGCGGCGTAAAGGGCTTTGAAATCGGGGACGGCTTTGGGGCAGCCAAATCCACGGGTATCGATAATAATGACGGCTTTACTTGTGAGAATGGCCGGATCCGGAAGACCAGCAATCACTCCGGAGGCACTCTGGGCGGTATGTCGGACGGATCGGAAATCCTCTTCCGGGCAGCCGTCAAACCCACCCCCTCCATTGCTATGAAGCAGGAAACCGTGAACCGGGACGGGTCTTTTCGGGAGCTTTCCATAAAGGGGAGGCACGATCCCCTGATTGTCCCCCGGGCAGTTGTTGTGGTAGAGTCCATGGCGGCCATTGTAGTTGCAGATCTTCTGCTCTGCAATATGTCAGCCCGCATGGACAGGATCCGAACCTTCTACCAATAAAGAGGCAGGCAGTCATAAGGCTTGGGACCCTGCCGACTAGGCAGAGACTGTGAAACCGTTTCAACAGGCTATCATCTTTTCCCAGGCAAACGATTAAAAAGGCATCCGATTAAAGGGGTATCCGATTAAAGGGGTATCCGATTGAATGGGCTGCCGATTAAAAGGGCTGCCGGTCACTCTGATTAAAAAGGCTTTGGACGGCAGGCAGTGACTGTGAAATTTCATATTAATTAATCAAATTATTTATTATAGATAAGGAGAAAAAAATGACAGAGCACTTTGGAACCGGCAGATATGTGGCCTACGGCGCCGGATATACTATGGATCACAGGCACGGCATCCGGATCTATGACTACCTTCCGGAAACAGGAAGGATCTCCTTCCGTTCATTTGTAGAAATCACCAACGCGTCCTATATTTCCGTCTCCCATAATGGAAAATATCTCTATTCCATTACCGATGACGGCGTGGCCGCCTTCAAGGTGGAGAAAAACGGGGATTTGGACTTCCTCAGCCTCACCGATATTAACGGCATGAGGGGCTGCTATCTCTCCACCGACTACGAGGACAAGTTCGTCTTTGTAGCAGGCTATCACGACGGAAAAATCACAGTTCTTTCCTTAAATGAGGACGGCAGCGTAAACCGGATTTGCGATGAGATTTACCAGAAGGGCATAGGCTCCATCGCCGAACGGAATTTCCGCCCCCATGTGGACTGCGTCAAAATGACCCGGGATAATAAGTATCTCTGCGCCACCGATGTAGGAATGGACCAGACCAAGATATACCGGATTAATCACGAGACCGGCAAGCTGTCCCTGGCCGATGTCATTCACTCCGACCTAGAGTCTGCCCCCCACCACATCAAGTTCTCATTAGACGGCCGTTTCGCCTATATTATCCATGAACTCAAGAGCTATGTGGACGTCTATACCTATGAGGACAAGAACGGAACTCCCGAGTTCGAGAAAATTCAGACCGTTTCCACCCTGAAAAAGGGCACCACCGGGGTCACTGCGGCCTATGCCATCCAGCTGTCCCGGGACGGCAAATATTTATTCTGCTCCAATGCCGGGGATGATTCCGTGGCTGTATTCAAGCTGGACGAAATGACCGGGCTCTTGACCCAGCTCTTCGTGCTGCCCATTTCCGGGCGTTTTCCCAAGGATATCGCCACCTCTGACGATAACCGCTATTTGTTATCTATTAATAATGAATCTAATACTATATCTTTCTTTAAGATGGATTTTGAAGCCCGAACGCTGATTATGAACGGTCCCTTTGAAGAATTCGATTCAGGGAACTGCCTTATCATACATGAACTCATATAGCGCTCGCGCAGAAAAATATAGTAGAATATTTCTACACACTTAGAACCTGCGCAGGGCAACCTGAATGCAGGTTCTTAGCTTTTAAACTGCTTCACAAGAAAGGAGGACGGCGGGGATGAGCGAAAAGCTTATCGATCTCAAGGACATTACGAAGAAATTTGACAATACGGTGGTTTTGGATGATTTTAACCTCTATGTCCGTGAAAATGAATTTGTGACCCTTTTGGGCCCATCCGGCTGTGGAAAAACCACTACACTCCGCATTATTGCGGGTTTTGAGACCCCTGACAAGGGTTCAGTGATCTTTGAGGGAAAGGATATTACGAATCTTCCGCCGAATAAAAGAGAAGTCAATACGGTTTTCCAGAAGTATGCCCTCTTCCCTCACATGACTATTGCGGAGAATATTGCCTTTGGCCTCCGCATCAAGAATAAGTCCAGGGAATATATTCAGGACAAGATAAAATATGCCCTGAAGCTGGTGAATCTGGAGGGCTATGAGAATAGGGAACCGGATTCCCTATCCGGGGGCCAGCAGCAGCGTATCGCCATTGCCCGGGCCATTGTCAATGAGCCCAAGGTCCTGCTTCTGGACGAGCCCTTGGGGGCCCTGGATCTAAAGCTCCGGCAGGACATGCAATATGAGCTTATCCGCCTAAAGAACGAGCTGGGTATTACCTTCCTCTATGTCACCCACGACCAGGAGGAGGCCCTGACCATGTCGGATATTATCGTGGTCATGAACCAGGGCTATATCCAGCAAATCGGCACTCCTACGGATATCTATAATGAGCCCCAGAATGCTTTTGTGGCTGACTTTATCGGGGACTCCAATATTCTGCAGGGCACCATGATAAGGGATGAGCTAGTAGAGATCCTGGGCACCCGTTTTGTCTGTGTGGATAAGGGCTTCGGTGAGAATAAGCCTGTGGATGTAGTTATCCGGCCTGAGGACATTGACCTAGTCAAGCCGGAGGATGGGATTATTGACGGAGTCGTGACCGATGTGATTTTCAAGGGCGTCCATTATGAAATGTGCGTCATGGCCAGAGATTTTGAATTCATTGTCCATTCCACGGATTGCTTCCCTGTGGACAGCAAGGTGGGAATCAGCGTAGAACCCTTTGATATCCAGATTATGAACCGTCCTCAGTCAGAGGATGAGAAAGCGGTGGAAATAGATGTCTGAAATCATACAGAAAAATATCCCTCCTGATGCCGGCGCCGGAGGCGGGGCGGCCCTCATGGTATCCCCCCGGAAGAAAGCAAAGCTGCTGGCGGCCCCCTATTCCATATGGGCGGCCGGATTCATTATCATACCCTTAATCATGGTGCTCTACTACGGCTTTACCGCCGCCAACGGGTCTATTACCGGAGCCAATGTAGCGGCCATATTCTCGCCCGTAAACCTGAAAGCCCTCATGCTTTCTATCCTCTTCTCCTTAGTCAGCACCCTTCTTTGTCTCATTATAGCTTACCCTGTTGCTGTCATCCTGGCCGGCTTCGGCCGGGGCAAGTCCGGCTTTCTGTCTCTAATTTTCATATTGCCAATGTGGATGAATTCCCTTCTCCGTACCATTGCCTGGCAGAACCTGCTGGAGAGAAAGGGGGTCATAAATGCCTTCCTCTCCTCCGTAAATCTGCCGGAACTCTATATAATTAATAAACCTCCGGCAATCATTCTGGGCATGGTTTATGATTTCCTGCCCTTCATGATTCTGCCCATCTATAATGCGGTCAGCAAAATTGATCCGGATCTCATCCACGCGGCCAAGGACCTGGGGGCCAACGGTTTTCAAACCTTTACCAAGGTCCTATTTCCCCTTAGTCTGCCCGGAGTCATATCCGGCATCACCATGGTCTTCGTCCCCGCCCTTACCACCTTCGTAATCTCCGATATTTTGGGCGGAGGCAAGATTCTCCTAATCGGAAATGTCATCGAGCAGCTCTTTACCCAGGACAGCGACTGGAATGCAGGGGCAGGTCTCTCCGTTGTGCTAATGATCTTCATTGTCATTAGTATGTATTTTACAGAGAAATATGATGGAGGGGAAAAGTGAAAAAACACGGTGCAATCAAAAAATTATATTTAGTTCTAGTTTTGATATTCCTCTATGCCCCCATTCTGACCCTGGTTATCCTTTCCTTTAATCAGTCCAAATCCCGGGCAAAATGGGGCGGTTTTACCCTGGAATGGTATAGCTCCCTCTTTGAGGATGAGGCTATTATGGGGGCCTTTCAGACCACCCTTGTAGTGGCCCTCTGCTCCGCCTTAATTGCCACCATTATCGGCACGGCGGCCTGTATCGGCATGCAGGAAATGCGGCGGCGCCAGCGGAGTATTCTCACAAATGTGGCCAATATCCCCCTTCTAAACGCGGATATTGTGACCGGTGTCAGCCTCATGCTTCTTTTCATTGCCTGCAGGATGACCATGGGCTATACCACAGTACTTTTGTCCCATATTACCTTTAATATCCCCTATGTCATATTGTCCGTCATGCCCCGGTACCGCCAGTTAAACCGGACCACCTATGAGGCGGCGCGGGACCTGGGGGCGGGACCAATATATGCCTTCTACCGCATAGTTCTGCCGGATTTGATGCCGGCCATTCTGTCAGGCTTCCTGATGAGCTTTACCATGTCCTTTGATGACTTTATTATTACCCATTTCACCAAGGGACCAGGCTTCGATACCCTTTCCACCAAGATTTATACGGAAATCAAGAAGGGGATCCGGCCTGAAATCTACGCCCTGTCCACTCTAATGTTTGCAACCGTACTGGTTCTGCTGTTTATCGTGAATTATTTGCCCAAGGCTTCCAAGGCCCCCAAGGGACCCAGAAAAAAGGCCACTCTGGTTACAACCCTGTCCCTCATGGCTGTGATGACACTGGGTGCCCTGGGACTGTCCGGCTGTGCCGCCACCGATACTAATTACGATGATCCCGATAAGCTTTTCATCTATAATTGGGGCGAATACATTGATTATGATATCCTGGATGAATTTACCGAGGAAACCGGGATTGAGATTGTCTATGACGAGTATGAAACCAATGAAATCATGTATCCCAAGATCGAGAGCGGTGCCGTGAAATACGACCTGGTCTGTCCTTCGGATTATATGATTCAGAAAATGCGGGATAATGACCTTTTGCAGCCCATTAATATGGATCATGTCCCGAACCGGAAGAATATTGGGGAGGATTATTGGAAGATGTCCCAGGCCTTTGACCCCGATAATACCTATTCTCTCCCCTATTGCTGGGGTACCGTGGGTATTCTCTATAATAAAGCCATGGTTAAGGAGCCTATTGACTCCTGGAGCGTGCTCTGGGACGAGCGATATGCCGATAATATCCTTATGCAGGATTCGGTCCGGGATGCTATGATGGTGGCCCTGAAATATCTGGGATACTCCTGTAATACCACGGATGAGAAGGAGCTGAGGGAGGCCACGGAGCTTTTGAAAAAGCAAAAGCTCCTGACCCAGGCTTATGTGGTGGACCAGGTCCGGGACAAGATGATAGGTGAGGAGGCCGCAATTGGGGTTATTTACTCCGGAGAGGCCATCTACACCCAGAGGGAGAATCCCAATCTGGAGTATGTGGTGCCCAAGGAAGGCTCCAATATCTGGATTGACTCCTGGGTCATTCCCAAGAATGCAGAGCACGTCGAGAACGCAGAGAAATTCCTGGACTTCCTCTGCCGGCCCGAAATAGCCTTCCGGAACTTTGATTATATTACTTACTCTACCCCTAATATTCCCGCCCGGGATTTGATTGAGGATGAGGATATTAGGAACTCGGAAATTGCCTTCCCGGATCTTTCCAAGCTCCACAATCTGGAGACCTACTATTATCTGGGAGAGGAGGAGGACCGTCATTTAAATGCCCTCTGGAGGGAGGTCAAGTCCTACTAGGGTGAATCGTCTACTTGATTAGATTAAGGCTATTTCAAAGCTGGGCCAGGGTCTTTCTAAAAATCGAGTTGGGGGAAACCCCCCGCTCGATTCTGGCTAGGCCCACATCTCAGGCCTTTCAGGCCTTCGATGACGGGCTGTCGCCAAGGTCTTATCAGGACGCAAGCATCCCATGAGACTTTGGCTCCCAACCTACACAAATTCAAAAAGGGCGGTGCAGGGGGAAATCCCCTGCACCGCCCTTTATTTCATTCAATCTGTCCCAATTCCGTCCTAGAGAAAGGAACTATAGGATCCTATCTCAAAGTCGCTCACAGCTCTCCCATCCGTTCTGAAGCCCTGTCCCAAAAGCAGGGCTCTGGCTCCAGATAAGGTCTGAAGCAATCCCTTCCATTCCGAATCCTGACCCAAGACCTGCCCCTCAAGCAGGACTCCGGTTCCAGATAAGGTCTGAAGCAATCTTTCCATTTCGAATCTTGACCCAAGATCATCCCCTCAAGCAAGACTCCGGTTCCAGATAAGGTCTGAAGCAATCTTTCCATTTCGAATCCTGACCCAAGATCATCCCCTCAAGCAGAGCTCCGGCTCCAAATAGATCTGAAGCAATCCCTTCCATTTCGAATTCTGACCCAAGACCTGCCCCTCAAGCAGGGCTCCGGCTCTAAATAGATCTGAAGCAATCCCTTCCATTCCGAATCCTGACCCAAGACCTGCCCCTCAAGCAAGACTCCGGTTCCAGATAAGGTCTGAAGCAATCTTTCCATTTCGAATCCTGACCCAAGACCTGCCCCTCAAGCAGGGCTCCGGCTCTAATATTAGAAGTCTGACTTTGTGATTCTGGGCACTTCATCCATATGGAGATACTTA
>JAILCB010000216.1 GCA_024680595.1 Lachnospiraceae bacterium
ATCCCCTGCTCCTCATACTTACCTATAGTCCGAATCATCCTCTGATAATCCCTGGCCACCACCTTCTTGAAGCAAAGAAGCTCCTTGTCGAAATTATCGAGAATTTCCTGCCCCAATTCGGACCCGGTCTCCTCCACATAATCCTTGAGAATAGTCTTTAATTCCTCAATATCATACTTTTCCTTTAATTCCTCCAGATCCACCATATCCTTATTGATTCTCCGGTAGAGGCTGTGATTCCTATCCAGAACATAGGCGATACCGCCGCTCATTCCCGCCGCAAAGTTCTTGCCGGTAGGTCCCAGAATCACCACCCTGCCCCCGGTCATATATTCCAGGCCGTGATCACCGCAGCCCTCCGCCACAGCCGTGGCTCCGGAATTCCGGACACAGAACCTCTCTCCAACAATTCCGGATATATAGGCCTTGCCGGAGGTGGCACCGTAAAGGGCCACATTTCCTACTATAATATTCTCAGAGGCCTTGAAAGCGCTTCCTTCCGGAGGGCTTACCACCAGCTTTCCGCCGGACAGACCCTTTCCAAAGCCGTCATTGGCGTCTCCTTTCAGCTTTATGGTGAGTCCATGGGGAATGAAAGCACCAAAGGACTGGCCTCCGCCGCCCCTACAGTTAATTAGGAAGCGATCCGGCGCTAATTTCTCGCAGCCCTTTCCAAATTTCCGGACAATCTCCGAGCCCAGAATGGTTCCAAAGGTCCTGTCCGTTGAGCTTACATCCACTGAAATCGTAGAAGCCTTCTCCTTGCTCCTTAAAGCCTTTTCAAACCAGGGAAGGAGGCTCCTTTCATCCAATGTTTTCTCTAACTCAAAGTCAAAGCTCTGCTCCGGGTTAAAGCGGTTATCCTTTGCATCCGAGAAACCGGGTTTCAGAATCTCATTAAAGGAAATCGTATGGGCATGATCCTGACGGAACTCCTCCCGTTTTTTCAGGCAATCCGTGCGGCCTATCATCTCATCCACCCTTCGGAATCCCAGTTCCGCCATGATTTCACGGAGCTGCATAGCCACAAAGGTCATGAAATTCATGATATTCTCCGGCTTTCCTGCAAATCGTTTTCTCAGGACCTGGTTTTGGGTAGCAATTCCCACGGGACAGGTATCCTTGGAGCAGACCCTCATCATCATGCAGCCCAGGGACACTAAGGGAGCTGTAGCAAAGCCAAATTCCTCGGCTCCAAGAAGGGCGGCTATAGCCACATCCCTGCCGGTCATCAGCTTTCCGTCGGTTTCAATTCTCACTCTGGACCGCAAACCGCTCTCTATCAAAGCCTGATGGGTCTCTGCAACCCCTAATTCCCAAGGCAGGCCCGCACTGTGTACCGAGCTGTAGGGCGCGGCCCCCGTTCCTCCGTCATATCCGGAAATCAGTACTACCTGGGCCCCTGCCTTGGCTACGCCGGAGGCAATGGTTCCCACTCCCGCTTCCGATACCAGCTTCACTGAGATGCGGGCGGCCCTGTTGGCATTTTTCAGGTCATAGATAAGCTGGGCCAGATCCTCAATGGAATAAATATCATGATGAGGGGGCGGGGATATTAACTGGACTCCGGGAGTAGAGCAGCGGGTCTTTGCCACCCAGGGATATACCTTCTTGGCAGGCAGATTTCCTCCCTCTCCGGGCTTGGCCCCCTGGGCCATCTTTATCTGAATCTCATTGGCACTGAGGAGATATTCCTCCGTCACTCCAAAGCGGCCGGAGGCCACCTGTTTCACAGCACTGTTTTTCTCCGTTCCAAAGCGGTCCGATGCCTCTCCTCCCTCTCCGGTATTAGATCGGCCGCCCAGCCGGTTCATGGCCGTAGCTATGGTTTCATGGGCTTCTCTGGAAAGGGAGCCATAGCTCATGGCCCCCACCTGGAAGCGCTTCACTATCTCTTCTATGCTTTCCACCTCATCCAGGCTCACTCTATCCCCCGCAGGAACTAGTGAAAGGAGACCCCGAAGGGTGTGGGGATGGAAGGCATCATCCACAAGAGCCGCATATTCCCTGAACTTTTCATAGTCTCCGGTCCTAACCGCCTGCTGCAAAAGCACAATGACCTTGGGACTATAGAGATGATCCTCCTTGCCCTTGCCGCTCCTGAGATTGTGGAAACCAATGCTGTCCAGAACCGGGTCTACGGGCAGGCCCATGGGGTCAAAGGCCCGGTCATGCCGGTAGGAAATTCCCTGCTCCAGCTCCTTTATGCCAATGCCTCCCACCCTGCTGGCAATTCCGGTGAAATACTTGTCAATGACCTCGTCGGACAGACCTATAGCCTCAAAAATCCTGGCAGACTGATAGGACTGTATCGTAGATATACCCATCTTGGCCGCAATCTTTACGACTCCATTTAATAAAGCCCTGTCATAATCATCAATAGCCGTATGCAAGTCCTTATCCAAAAGCCCCAGGGAAATCAGCTCCCCTATGCATTCATGGGCCAGATAGGGATTTACGGCCCGGGCTCCAAATCCCAGGACACAGGCAGTCTGGTGCACGTCCCTCACTTCACCGCTCTCCAGAATCAAAGAGACCGCAGTTCTTTTCTTGGTTGCAACCAGATGCTGCTCCACCGCCGAAATAGCAAGGAGGGCGGGGATGGGTACGTGGTTCTCATCCACACCCCTATCCGACAGAATAATAATATTGGCCCCGGCGGATACGGCCCTGTCCACGGAGAGGAAGAGCTGGTCCACGGCCCGGGAAAGAGATGTATGCTTATAGAATAGAAGAGATACGGTTGCTGTCTGGAATCCCTTCCTGTCCATGGCCCGAATCTTCATGAGATCCACCCCGGTAAGGATGGGATTATTCACTTCCAGAACCCTGCAGTTATCACTCTTTTCACAGAGCAAATCTCCATCGGAACCTATATAAACCGTGGTATCGGTCACAATCTTCTCCCTGAGAGAATCAATGGGAGGATTGGTGACCTGGGCAAACTGCTGCTTGAAAAAACCATAAAGCAGGGGATGATTATCGGATAGGGCAGAAAGAGGCACGTCATGTCCCATGGAAACTGTCGGCTCCGCCCCATTTGCGGCGGCCTCCTGAATATAGGTCTTCACTTCCTCATAGCTGTAGCCAAATACCTTATAGAGCCTATCCCTCTCCTCCTGACTGTGGCCCGGCACCTGTTGATTGGGTATGGTCAGATTCTTTAAATGAACCAGATGGCCATCCAGCCATTCTCCATAGGGATTAGAGGAAGCATAGGACTCCTTGCATTCCTCATCGGAGATAATCCGCTTCTTTCTGGTATCCACCAAGAGCATCCTGCCGGGTGTCAGCCTGGACTTTTTCACAATATGCTCAGCCCCAATATCCAAAACACCTACTTCTGATGAAAGGATGAGCCTGTTATCGTCGGTAATATAATAGCGGGAAGGACGGAGGCCGTTTCTGTCCAGGGTGGCTCCGAAAAGCTCCCCGTCCGTGAATAGAATGGCCGCAGGCCCGTCCCAGGGCTCCATCATGGTGGCATAATAATGATAAAAGTCCTTTCTGGATTCACTCATGAAGCGGTTATGCTTCCAGGGCTCAGGAATTAGGGCCATCATGGCAAGGGGCAAATCCATACCATTCATATAGAGGAATTCCAGGGTATTATCCAGCATGGCCGAATCCGACCCGCTGCCGGAAATGACAGGATAGATCTTGTCCTTATCCTTTGACAGGAGATCCGAATGCATGGTCTCTTCCCGGGACAGCATTCTATCTGAATTCCCGCGAATAGTATTGATTTCCCCATTATGGGCAATGAACCGGTAAGGATGGGCCCTCTCCCAGCTGGGCAGGGTATTAGTGGAGAAGCGGGAATGAACCAGGGCAATGGCTGTCCTATATTCTTCACTCTGCAGATCCTCATAGAAGCGGCGGAGCTGTCCCACCAGAAACATGCCCTTGTAAACAATGGTCCTGGAGGACAGGGAGCAGATATAGGTATCCTCAGAGCTCTGCTCAAATTCCCGACGGACTACGTAGAGCCTCCTATCGAAATCGACTCCTTTTTCTACCGAATCCGGTCTTTTCAGGAAGCACTGCCAGATAGATGGCATACAGTCTCTGGCCCTATCCCCCAGTATCTCCGGAAAAATAGGAACCTGTCTCCAGCCAATGAGGGAAATCCCCTCTTTTCCTGCAATTACCTCAAAAAGCCTTTTAGCAAAGGTGCGTTTCAAATCGTCCTGGGGCAGGAAGAACATGCCGATTCCATAGTCACCCGGACCGCCGATTTCCAGCTTTAACCTTTTCGCAAGAGGAGAAAAGAAGTCATGAGAAATCTGAAGAAGGATACCTACACCGTCTCCTACCTTCCCGCTAGCATCCTTTCCCGCCCTGTGCTCTAGTTTCTCCACAATAGTAAGCGCGTCATCCATGACAGAGTGCTCCGGCACCCCATCAATCTTTACTACTGCACCAATTCCACAGGCATCGTGTTCTCTGTCGTATGAAAGAGCCTTGCTCATGACATTCATCCTTTCTCTTCTCTCTATCCCACGGGGCCTGGCCCCTTACTTCCTTTCATGCAAAAGGGGAATCGCCTCCCGGTACCATCCCCTCTGCCTCAAAGAATCCGTCCTTTACTTCCTTTCATTTGAAGGGTCAGAGAAACCCTTAAATTCGTCAAGGAAACGCATTCGGAAATCCAGTTCTTCGTGAGCCCCGGTCTTCGCGAGGGCCGGTCTTCGTGAGGCCCGGTCTTCGTGAGGCCCTGTCTTCGTGAAGCCCGGTCTTCGTGAGGCCCTGTCTTCGTGAGGCCCTGTCTTCGTGAGGCCCGGTCTTCGTGAGGCCCGGTCTTCGTGAGCCCGGTCGCATATGTATTCCGAACGCATCAAGATCCCACATCCCGGCCAAATGGCCTTTTCTGCGCAAAGAGAAAGGGCGCCCCTAATGCATTCACATTAGAGACGCCCTTGCCTCATGGAAGGTATAATAATGGTTGTGCTTTCATTTGTCAATGAAAAAGTATCGGGCTAGAGGAAAAACCCCTTTTTCTGTTGAATAATCAGCGAACAAAGTTGCAGTCATAGGTCCCTTTTGCTAGAATCAAATATAGAAACCTGCCGATTAGCACTGTCTTTTTGATAAGAATTTTTGGGAGGATTTTTTATGAATAATAATTTAACAGGAATGAGGACCTGCCCCTCCTGTGGAGCACAGGTTCCGCCCAATATGACATTCTGTGGGGTCTGCGGGACAAGGCTCGGCGCGGTACCCGGTCATGCACAGGGGAATCCGGCCCCGCCTCCGCCGAATCCCGGACAGAGAAATGTAACCATGGCCCCAAATCCGGACAGACAAACCAATGCCCGGCCCACATGGTCCAACTCCATTCAATTTGATGGCCCGGCATCCCCGCCGCCCAATCAGCAAGGCGGAAACAGAGGGGCCGTTCCTCCTGCCGGTCAGGGCAGAAATACGGGAGCTGTCCCACCTGCCGGTCAAGGCAGGAATACGGGAGCTGTTCCGCCTGCCGGTCAAGGCAGAAATATGGGATCCGTCCCGCCTACCGGTCAAAGCGGAAATATGGGAGCCGTCCCGCCTGCCAGTCAGAACAGAAACGCGGTAGCCACACCGGCCACCAGTCAGGGCTCCGGGGCCACCCCTCCGCCCCCTAATTATCAGGCAGACAATTCCGGCTCTGAACCCCCTAGAAAGAGCTTTCCTCTTATTCCGGTTCTAATCGTGGCCCTAGTGGCCATTGTAGCTGTAGCGGCCATATTTCTGATTCCCAAGCTGATCGGAGGAAGTGATGCCCCCTCCTCTCAAACAGCCGCCCAGGGAAGCGAAGCCGCCGGGGCAAGCGCCGGAAATAGCTCTGCAGGCCCGGCCGCCGCAGGGGAAACCGGTACAAATGGCAATGTAAACACCACGGTGGCAGGAAGTGACAATGGAGATAATCCCATCTGGGGCAAACGGTCCCAAGAGGTTATGGACTCTGTAGCTAAGGCCTCCGAGGACCATCCTCTGCCCGAGGACTTCCTGGTGGGAACCTGGGTCAAGTACTCAGAGAACCTCTATAATGACGGCTCCTCCAAGGAGCTTTCCACTGACTCCTCCACCTGGAACTCCGGCATAAAGGGAATCCTATCCTTCCGGCCTGACGGCCTCTATCAGGCAGATTTCTTTTACCTAAAGAATTCAGATGCCAGACTGGTCATCACCGGCAGCTATGGCTACACCAACGAGGGCAGCTATGAAAAATTCAAAACCAGCCCTTCCGGACTCAATGTGACCCTAACTGTGGACAATATTAAAGCCGATGAGGGTGCTCCCGCCATCTCCGATGACCGGAAGCAATACGGATTTCTCACGGGACCTCTCTGGAACAGCGATATTAATGAATACATGATTGACATTAAGGATACGCCGGAAGGCCTGGGTGATTGGCGTCAATATTTCAGAAAACTCAATATGGACTATGCGGCAATCTCCGGAGAATCCCAAAATGTCACCCAACCCAAAGAAGGAGGCGACCAAAATACAGAAGAGGGAAACGGTTCCCCCGGGCAAACAAATGACAATTCACAGAATAATGAAGGCTCCTCCGGGGAAAGCAGCGGACCCTCCAGTGTGACAGGAAAGCTCTTTGACTCCATAAACAACAAGGATGCATCTAAAGACAATTCAGAAAAGGGCAAGGAGGGGAATAAAAACCAGGTCTCCCTAGACACGGAAAAGGACGCAGATGATTATGACCCTAGGAAAGAGGCGATTTCCGGAGGCAGTTTTGAGACCCTTCAGTCCGGAGAAGTAATCTATACCACGAAGAACGGAGACCAGGCCGCCAATGTTTGGGTGGAGGACGGCGGAAAATACTATTACATTGATTACACCGGCTGCCTCATGCATGGCAACTATTCCGCAGAAGGATTCTGGGTCCAGAGTGACGGGTCCCTGGACGAATCCGCCGCCCGGCTCCGGGAAGTGGCCGCCCCCAGGGACAGTAATGACTATGGCACAGACCCCTCCTGGCACTTCACCTATGTCAAGAATGCCGATGACAGCTGGGATGTGACCGCAAAGAGAACCTATAGCTTCGGCCACTCCGAGGAGTTCAAAATGGAGGCTGTGGGCCGATGCAATTTCATTCTCAGGGACAAGGAAGGAACCATCGTTGCACAGTTTACCGTAGTAGATGACCACAAGCGTATTTTCGTTACGGAAGCCGGCAATACCAGCATCTTTGATTTACAGGAATGAAAAAAACGCTTGACAAGTGCAAAGCATTGTTGTATTATCCCCTTTCGTAAAGGCAAGGGCGTCTTTGAGTGATTGAAAACTCAAAGGCGCCTTTTCCTTTTCCAGGCTAGAAGGCTGTCTAATTGAATATGAATATAAAGGCAAGGGCGTCTTTTGTTTTCATACGAAAGGAGTCTTTGCCTTATTTTTTATTCTGAAAGACAGAAAGGAGAGTAACAAGCATGACTACAGTACCTGAATATTTTGGAAGTATGGTTTTTGATGACAGGGTTATGAGATCTACTTTATCCGCAGAGGTATACGCCTCTCTCCGCAAGACTATTGATGAGGGAAGCGAGCTGGATATCAGCGTTGCCAATGCTGTTGCCAGGGCCATGAAGGACTGGGCCGTATCCCTGGGCGCCACCCATTTCACCCACTGGTTCCAGCCTCTGACAGGAATCACGGCGGAAAAGCACGACAGCTTCATTTCTCCCTCTCCGGACGGCAGCGTCATTATGGAGTTCTCAGGAAAGGAGCTTATCCAGGGTGAGCCGGACGCTTCCTCCTTCCCCTCCGGCGGACTTCGGGCCACCTTTGAGGCAAGAGGATATACCGCATGGGATCCTACCTCCTATGCTTTCATTAAAGGAAGGACCCTTTGCATTCCCACTGCTTTCTGTTCCTACGGCGGCCACGCCCTGGACAAGAAGACCCCCCTGCTCCGCTCCATGGAAGTCCTCAGCAAGCAGGCTCTGAGAATTCTCAGGCTTTTCGGCAATGATACCGCCAAAAGGGTGGTTTCCTCTGTGGGACCGGAACAGGAATACTTCTTAATTACAAAGGAAATGTATGACCGGCGTCCGGACCTGCGCTTCACCGGCCGTACCCTTTTCGGCGCCAAGCCTCCCAAGGGTCAGGAATTAGATGATCATTACTTCGGAGTCATCAAGCCCGGCGTCGCAGCCTTTATGGAAGATCTGAATGACGAGCTGTGGAAGCTGGGAATCCTGGCTAAGACCGAGCACAACGAAGTGGCTCCCGCCCAACATGAGCTGGCCCCCATTTACAGTACCACCAATATTGCTACCGACCACAACCAGCTGACTATGGAAATCATGCAGAAGGTGGCCGCAAAGCACGGTCTGGTCTGTCTTCTTCACGAGAAGCCCTTCGCCGGCGTAAACGGAAGCGGCAAGCACAACAACTGGTCCATCGCCACCGACGGCGGCCAGAACCTGCTTTCTCCCGGAGAGACCCCCTATGAGAACGCCCAGTTCCTCCTTTTCCTCTGCGCCGTCATAAAGGCAGTAGATGATTATCAGGATCTGCTCCGGCTCTCTGTAGCTACAGCAGGAAATGACCACAGATTAGGCGCCAACGAGGCTCCTCCCGCTGTTATTTCCATGTTCCTGGGAGATGAGCTGAACGCCGTACTGGAAGCCATAGAGACCGACACCCCCTATAAGGGCACGAAAAAGACCCAAATGAAGCTGGGCGTGGATGTCCTTCCCAAGTTCAACAGGGATACTACAGATAGAAATAGGACTTCACCCTTCGCCTTCACCGGCAACAAGTTTGAATTCCGTATGCTGGGCTCCTCAAACAGTATTGCCTGCGCCAACATGATGCTGAATAGCGCCGTGGCAGAGAGCCTTCGCATCTACGCCGACAGGCTGGAGGCTGCAGAGGACTTTGAGACCGCCCTCCACGAAATGATTCAAAAGACCATCAAGGACCACAAGCGGATTATCTTTAACGGCAATGGCTATGACGAGACCTGGATTCAGGAAGCCACGGAGAAGAGAGGCCTTCTGAACTACCGCACCACCGCAGACTGCATGCCTCATCTCCTGGATGAGAAGAATGTGACCATGCTGACCTCCCTGGGCGTATTCACAGAGGCAGAGCTCCAGTCCCGCAGGGATATCATGCTGGAGAACTACTGCAAGAGCGTCCTTATCGAGGCCAACACCATGGTCGATATGGCCAGGACCCAGATTGCTCCCGCAATCGAGGCCTATGCGGCCCATGTAGCCGATTCTGCCACAGGGAAAAAGGCCCTTGCTCCGGAGCTGAAATGCAGCTATGAGACCGGCCTGGTAACTAAGCTTTCGGTTCTGATTGATGAGATTTGGGCAAAGGCCGACGAGCTGGATTCCGCCTTATTAAAGATTAACGATGCAGAGGATATTGTGGAGGAATCCGCTATGATCCGCGACACCCTGCTGCCTGTAATGGGAGAGCTCAGAGTCCCCTGTGATGAGGCAGAGCAGCTGACAGCAAGGAGTTATTGGCCCTTCCCCACCTACGGGGATCTGCTCTTCGGCGTGAAGTAAGAGTTCCTCTTGAGGAAACCGTGTTGTCGGAGCGTCCCTGATGGACGCCCCGGCAACCGCCTCTTTCTACCTGGGCGTCTTCGAGGCACATGCCGCCCCGTCTCTGGCTTAAAAAACCCCTTTCTACCAGGGGCGGCCGGGCAGCATCTCCCCGATATGCCACTCTCTTTCGGGCCAGTTTGGAGGATGTCCCGAATAATATTCTTTGGACCGGGGCCAATAAGTGAGCGGCCCCGGCACAGACCGCCTGTCCAAAGCGAACCCCCGCAACAGGCGGTCTGTACTTAAATAAATTATGATTTGGAGGTCATTGTTATGTGTTCCATTATGGGCTATTGCGGCAAGGATGCCGATTTAGAGAAATTTAAGAAGGGCTTTGAGCGCACCATTTCCCGCGGTCCTGACGACAGCAGGATTGTGGATACCGGTAATGGGCTGCTGGGATTTCACAGGCTCTCTATCATGGGGCTGACACCATCCGGTATGCAGCCTTTTTCTCTGGGCAATAGCTATGTGGTATGTAACGGCGAGCTCTATGGATTTGAAGCGGAAAGGGAGAAATTAAAGGAGAAAGGATACTCCTTTCAGAGTGACAGCGACTGCGAAATCATCCTTCCCCTCTACAGGGAATACGGCACGGATATGTTTGCCATGCTGGATGCGGAATTTGTCTGCATCATCTATGACGGGGACACAGATGAATATATTGCCGCCCGGGATCCCATCGGCATCCGCCCCCTTTACTATGGCTACGATGAAAAGGGAGTCATCCTATTTGCCAGCGAACCCAAGAATCTAGTGGGGCTCTCCTCTAGGATAATGCCCTTCCCTCCCGGCCACTACTATAAAGGAGGGGAATTCATTCCTTACGCCAATATTTCCCATGCAGAACACCCCATCCATGACGATTTGGAAACTGCCTGCAGGCAGATTCGGGAAAAGCTCATTTCCGGGGTAAAAAAGAGGCTGGTATCCGATTCCAAACTGGGTTTCCTCCTTTCAGGAGGTCTGGATTCCTCACTGGTATGTGCCATTGCCGCATCCCAATGTGACCACCCCATTAAAACCTTTGGTATCGGCATGAGCGAGGATGCCATTGATCTGAAATATGCAAAACAGGTGGCAGACTTCATAGGAGCCGATCATACAGAAGTATACATGACTCCGGAAGAAGTCATCGACTCTCTGGAAAAGGTCATTGAGCTACTGGGAACCTATGACATTACCACCATCCGGGCCAGTATGGGCATGTATCTGGTATGCAGGGCCATTCATGAGAAAACAGATATCCGCGTCATTCTGACCGGGGAAATCTCAGATGAATTATTCGGCTATAAATATACGGACTTTGCCCCTTCCGCAGAGGCCTTCCAGCAGGAGTCCGAGAAGAGGGTGGGTGAACTCCATATGTATGATGTGCTCCGGGCGGACCGGTGCATTTCCGTAAACTCTCTGGAAGCCCGTGTTCCTTTCGGAGATCTGGATTTCGTAGATTATGTAATGAACCTGGATCCGGAAATGAAGCTCAATAAATATGGAAAGGGGAAGTATCTGCTGCGCCATGCCTTCGAGGGCCTGAATTACCTTCCTGACAGTATTCTCTGGCGGGAAAAGGCCGCCTTTTCCGATGCCGTAGGCCATTCCATGGTGGATTACCTAAAGGACTATGCCGCTTCCCTTTATACGGATGAAGAATTTGAAAAGCTTCGGACAAAGTATGATTTTGCCGCCCCCTTCACCAAGGAGTCCCTTCTCTACCGGGAAATCTTTGAAAAATATTATCCCGGACAGGCGGAAATGATTGTGGACTTCTGGATGCCCAATAAGGAATGGGAAGGCTGTAATGTGAGCGATCCGTCGGCCAGAGTACTTTCCAACTACGGAGAAAGCGGAAAGTAAAGCCGTCCCGGAATTTCCGGTGAAAGCACAGTGCTTTCATTTTCCTAATAATGAAAGGACATACATATTAAATATGAACAAGGAGGCCGTTCCCGGAGGAACGGAAAGGAGACTCATGACAAAGTACATTTTTGTAACAGGGGGAGTAGTATCCGGCCTGGGCAAGGGAATTACCGCCGCTTCCCTGGGCAGATTACTGAAAGCAAGGAACTTAAAGGTGGCTGCCCAAAAACTGGATCCTTACATTAATGTGGATCCGGGAACCATGAGTCCCTATCAGCATGGCGAAGTTTATGTCACAGAGGACGGGGCCGAAACAGATCTGGATCTGGGCCATTACGAACGTTTCATCGATGAAGACTTGAATAAATACTCTAATCTGACCACGGGAAAGGTCTACTGGAACGTGCTCAATAAGGAAAGACGGGGGGAATACCTGGGCTCTACAGTCCAGGTTATTCCCCATATTACTAATGAAATCAAGGAATTCATCTATCGGGTGGGACGAAAGACCAATGCGGATGTGGTCATTACAGAAATCGGCGGCACCATAGGCGACATTGAATCCCAGCCCTTTATTGAGGCCGTGCGGCAGATTTCCCTGGAAGTGGGCCGGGAAAACAGCCTCTTCATCCATGTCACCCTGGTTCCCTATCTGAAGAGCTCGGAGGAGCACAAGTCCAAGCCTACCCAGCACTCCGTAAAAGAGCTGCAGGGCATGGGCATCAACCCCAATATTATCATGCTCCGCTGCGTAAAGCCCCTGGAAGAATCCATCTTTCAGAAGATAGCCCTCTTCTGCAATGTAAAGCCGGACTGCGTCATCGAGAACCTGACCCTGCCCAATCTCTATGAAGCCCCTCTGATGCTGGAAAAGGCCGGTTTCTCACAGGTGGTCTGCCGGGAGCTGGGCATTGATGCCCCTGCCCCCGACCTGCAGGAATGGCAGGAAATGGTGAACCGTGTCAATGACATCGGCGACGCGCAGGTGGACATAGGCCTGGTCGGTAAATATGTAGGTCTCCATGACGCCTACCTGTCTGTGGCGGAATCCCTGCACCATGCGGGCTTCTATCATAATGTGAATATTAACCTCCACTGGATTGATTCCGAGGAAATCAACCCGGAATCCGTAGAGTCAATCCTTTCCAATCTCCAGGGCATTATAGTTCCCGGAGGCTTTGGCAACAGGGGCATTGAAGGCATGATTCTAGCCGCCAAATATGCCAGGGAGAATAGAATTCCCTATTTCGGCATCTGCCTGGGCATGCAGATTGCCGTCATTGAATTTGCCAGAAATGTGGCAGGAATCCAGGATGCGGATTCCGGAGAATTTAATGAGCAATGCAGGCACAAGGTAATTGATTTCATGCCGGGACAGAGCGAAGACATAGACAAGGGCGGTACTCTGCGTCTGGGCGCCTATCCATGCCAAATTAAGCCCGGCACCACCATGGAGCGCTGCTATAAGACCCTTCAAATCAGCGAGCGCCACAGGCACCGGCATGAATTTAATAATGAATACCGGGAAGTCCTGGAAGAGGCGGGACTCACCCTAAGCGGCCTGTCTCCGGACGGAAAGCTGGTGGAAACCGTAGAGTTTTCCGACCGGCCTTTCCATGTGGGCGTGCAATATCATCCCGAATTCAAGAGCCGGCCAAACAGACCCCATCCCCTCTTTCTGGGATTCATAGGGGCTGCCTTAGGGAAATCTGAGTAAAAACCTTTTCATTGAGGCTTTCGGTGCGGGTCAGGGAAATGCCTTCCCAGCCCCGCGCTCTGTGCGGGACGCGCTTATATACGGGCATTCCGTAGGATACTGCACCTATCCCCCGCGCTCTGTGCGGGACGCGCGGGTTCAAGCGGGGTATGACATAATCCGGAACACCATCCCCCGTGCTCTGTGCGGGACGCGCTTATTTACAGGCATTCCGTAGGATACTGCACCCATCCCCGTACTCTGTGCGGGACGCGCCCTTTGCCCGGCAAGGACATATTTCAGCATTCAAAAGCGAATTGAGGATTTGACATGATTCAGGAGTGTAATAAGAAAATCATATTAGAGGACGGATCGGAGTATTACGGTTACTCTTTCGGGGCCGACAGGGAGAATGTGCTTGAAATCGTCTTTAATACCTCCATGGTAGGCTATCAGGAAATCCTATCCGACCCCTCCTATACAGACCAGGCCGTAGTTATGACCTACCCTCTCATCGGGAATTATGGTATGGCAGATGATGATTATGAGACGGACGTCCCAACTATCGGAGCCCTCATTGTCCACGAATACAACCCTGAGCCCTCCAACTTTAGAAGCCGCCATTCCCTGGGGGAGATTATGGAGCGCTATGAAATCCCGGGAATTTGGGGAGTAGACACCAGAAAGCTGAATCGGTCCATAAGGGACTTCGGCAGCAGAAAAGCCCTCCTTACAGCCGCTTCTACCCCTTTGGAAAAAGGCCTGCAAATCCTTGAAAGCACCCTTCTGCCCCGGGATGCCGTATCCCGGGTTAGCTGCAGGCATCTCTACCGGGTGAGTCCCGATGAGGGTGCCGCAGCAGGCGGCAGGAAATCCCATGCCTTTCATGTGGTAGCCATTGACTGCGGCATGAAGAAAAACATCCTGCGCTCTCTTCAAAAAAGAGGCTGTCGGATTACCGTAGTACCCTGGAATACGGATGCCCGGAAAATCCGATCCCTAGAACCGGACGGAATCTTCATTTCCAACGGCCCCGGGGATCCGGAGGATGTGCCCGAGACAATTTCAGCCATTTCAGATCTCCTAGGACAATATCCCATTTTTGGAATCTGTCTCGGGCACCAGCTTTTGTCCCTCTCCTATGGTGCCAAAACCTACAAGCTAAAGTTCGGCCACCGGGGAGGAAATCATCCGGTCCGGAATCTGGAAACCGGAAAAATAGAAATTACCTCCCAGAATCACTCCTATGCCGTGGATCCGGAAAGCATAAAGGAGACCCCTCTGCAAATAACCCACCTCAACCTGCTAGACCAAACCGTGGAAGGAGTCCAATGTCAGAAAGACCGGGCCTTCAGCGTCCAATACCATCCTGAAAGCGCCCCGGGTCCCCAGGACAGCACCTACCTATTTGATAAATTCATCCGGTTAATGGAGGAAGGCTGAAAGCTATGCCCAAGAGAACAGATATCAAGAAAGTATTAATTATCGGCTCAGGTCCCATTGTCATAGGACAGGCTGCCGAGTTTGATTATGCGGGAACCCAGGCCTGCCTAGCCTTGAAAGAGGAAGGCTATGAGGTCCTTCTCTGCAATTCCAACCCAGCCACCATCATGACGGACACTTCCATTGCCCACAAGATCTACATGGAGCCCCTGACCCTGGAATATATTGCAAAAATCATCCGTTTCGAGCGGCCTGATGCCATTCTGCCGGGGATAGGCGGGCAGACCGGACTGAATCTGGCTATGCAGCTGGAGAAGAAAGGCATTCTGGCAGAATGCCGGGTAGAGCTCCTGGGGACCTCCGCCCGCTCCATTGAACAGGCAGAGGACCGGGAAGAATTCAAGGAACTCTGCGAGAAATTAGGAGAACCGGTTCTCCCCTCTGAAACAGCAAACTCCCTAGAAGAAGGTCTGAACATTGCAGAAAAGATAGGCTATCCCGTGGTCCTGCGCCCGGCCTTCACTCTGGGCGGCACCGGAGGAGGCTTCGCGGAAAATCCCGAAGAGTTCACTGCCATTATGAAGAACGCCCTGGAGCTCTCCCCTGTAAAGCAAGTATTGGTAGAGAAAAGTGTCAAGGGCTTCAAGGAAATCGAGTACGAGGTGATTCGGGACAAGAACGATACGGCCATAGCAATCTGCAATATGGAGAATCTGGACCCCGTGGGAATCCACACCGGAGACTCCATTGTAGTCTGTCCCTCCCAAACCCTTTCCAATAAGGAGTATCACATGCTCCGGGACAGTGCCCTGAAAATCATCCGGGCATTGAAAATTGAAGGAGGATGTAATGTCCAGTTTGCTCTGGACCCCCACTCCTTTCAATATTATCTAATCGAGGTAAACCCCCGGGTGTCCCGGTCCTCCGCCCTGGCCTCTAAGGCCAGCGGTTATCCTATTGCCAGGGTTTCCGCCAAAATCGGGGTCGGCATGACCCTGGATGAAATCCGGATAGCCAATACCCCGGCGGCCTTCGAACCCTCCCTAGACTATGTGGTCACCAAGCTGCCCAGATTTCCTTTCGACAAATTCGCCGATGCCAATAATTCCCTGTCCACTCAGATGAAGGCCACAGGTGAAGTCATGAGTATTGGCAGGAATTTTGAGGAAAGCCTCCTAAAGGGCATCCGCTCCCTGGAAATCGGCGCCCACCACCTGCATCTCCCCAAATTTGACTCCTGGAGCCGGGAGAGGCTTCTGGACTATATCCAAATCGGCACCGATGACAGGATTTTCGCCATTGCTGAGCTCATGCGCCTGTCCTGCCCTATCGATGATATAGCGGACGCCACAGCCATTGACCGCTTTTTCCTGCGCAAGCTCCGGAATATCATTGATATGGAGGGACAGTTAAAAGACCATCCTAGCGACCTAAAGGAGCTCTATGCCGCGAAGAAGCTGGGATTTTCCGACAAGGCCATTTCAGAAGTCTGGAATAAGAGTGAACTGGATGTCTATAACCTGCGGAAAGATAATGGCATTCTCCCTGTATACAAGATGATAGACACCTGCGCTTCGGAATTTGACAGCTACATCCCCTATTTCTACTCCACCTACGAGGAGGAGAACGAATCCAGGGTTTCCGACAAGAAAAAAATCATCGTTCTGGGGGCCGGCCCCATCCGAATCGGCCAGGGTGTGGAATTCGACTACTCCACGGTTCATGCGGTCCAGACCATACAGAAAGCAGGCTATGAGGCCATTATTATTAATAATAATCCTGAGACCGTTTCCACGGACTACACCTGCTCCGACAAACTCTACTTCGAGCCCCTCTGCCCGGAGGATGTGATGAATATCATCCTTTTGGAAAAGCCGGAGGGAGTCATTGCCACCCTGGGCGGCCAGACTGCCATAAATCTGGCCGATCCTTTACGGGAACGGGGCGTGACCATTATCGGAACCGACTGCGATGCCATAGACCTGGCAGAAAACCGGGATTCCTTTGAGAAGCTCCTTATCAATCTAAATATTCCCGAACCCAAGGGACGGGCTGTTACCAGCATTGAAGAAGGCGTTAGGGCCGCCCGGGAAATCGGCTACCCTGTCCTGGTGCGCCCCAGCTTTGTCCTGGGCGGAAGGGCCATGCAGATTGTGGCAAAGGAAGCGTCCATGTGGGAATACCTGAAAAATGCCGCTGCCGTGGACAAGGATAAGCCTGTCCTGGTGGACAAATATATTCAGGGAAAGGAAGTGGAGGTAGATGCGGTCTGCGATGGAAAGCAGGTCTTTGTGCCGGGTATCATGGAGCTGGTAGAAAGGACCGGGGTGCATTCCGGAGACTCTATCAGTGTCTATCCCTCCTACAGCCTCTCCGAAAAAGTAAAGCAGACCATTCTGGATTATACAGAGAAGCTGGGACTGGGCATCGGCATCAAGGGCCTATTCAATATCCAGTTCATAGTGGATCCGCATGAGGAGGTCTACATTATCGAGGTAAATCCCCGTTCCTCCAGAACTGTGCCCTTCCTGTCAAAAGCCACAGGCTATAGCCTGGCAGACATAGGAACCCTGGCCATGCTGGGAATTTCTTTGGAGGATCAAGGCATACACTTCCGCTATCCCCCTGAGAAAAAGCGGTATTACGTGAAGGTTCCGGCCTTTTCCTTCTCCAAGCTCAGAGGAATGGATGCCTATCTCTCTCCTGAAATGAAATCCACCGGAGAGGCCATTGGCTATGACAAAAAGCTGCACAGGGCTGCCTATAAGGCCCTCATTGCATCCGGCCTGACCCTAAAAAATTACGGCACTGTCCTAGTCAGTGTAGCCGATGAGGACAAGGATGAAACCGTACCCTTAATCCGCAGATTCTACGAAATGGGCTTTAATATCGAGGCCACCACCTTAACTGGAGAAGTGTTGAAGGCCAACGGCATCCGGACCCGAATCCGCCACAAGCCCATCGAGGGCAGTGAGGAGGTTCTGGACTCTATCCGGGCCGGCTATGTCAGCTATGTCATCAATACCAGGGCCATCAAATCCGGCATTCATTACGGAGACGGTGTGGCCATCCGCCGCACTGCAGCCATGAATAATATCACCATGCTGACCTCCCTGGACACAGTCCGAATGGTACTGGACGTGCTTGAGGAAGTCACCTTGTGTGTATCTACCATCGATGCAGAATAGAAAATCAAAAAGTAAAGTGAAAGGAGGACTTGAATATGCGCTTTACAAAAATGCACGGACTTGGAAATGATTATCTTTATGTGTTTGGAGAGGTTCCGGAGGACATTAAAGAGCTTTCCACACGGCTCTCTGACCGCCATTTCGGCGCCGGGTCTGACGGAATGATCTACATCTCCCCCTCCAAAATTGCAGATTTCAAAATGCGCATTTTCAATGCCGACGGCAGCGAGGCAAAAATGTGCGGAAACGGGATCCGGTGTGTGGGAAAGTATCTCTATGACAAGGGCTACACAGACAAGAAAACCCTGCGGATTGAAACCCTCTCCGGCATCAAGCTCTTACAACTCCATGTGAGAAGCGGCAAGGTGAGGACTGTTACTGTAGATATGGGCTACTCGGAAGCAGGCAATGATATGAAATTAACTATAGATGATGAAAAAATCACCTGCACCCCTGTTTCTGTGGGTAATCCCCATGCCGTCATCTTTGTAAAGGATATTGATGAGGCCCCCCTCACTACCCTGGGACCCAGGCTGGAGCACCATGAGGCCTTTCCCGGCGGTGTGAATGTGGAATTCATCCAGGTCCTTTCTGAAGACCGCCTGCGTATGCGGGTCTGGGAAAGAGGCAGCGGGGTCACCATGGCCTGCGGTACCGGAGCCTGTGCATCGGTTGCCGCCGCCGTGAAAAAGGGATATTGCAAGTCCCAGTCACCTATCACAGTCCTTCTGGATGGCGGTCCTTTGGAGATAACCGTTTCCGATGATGATTCCGTCACAATGAACGGCCCTGCCGAATTCGTCTATGAGGGAAATGCGGAGTAATCAGGCCTTTGGGCTTTCCTTTAATGGAAGGGACCTGATGCCTCCTTAAAGGCCCGGATATATCCCGGGCCTTTCCCCGGAAGTTCCGGAATAAGTACGGAGAAATCGCTTACTTAAGCCATTTCCTCCGTACTTTTTGCATTTCACCCCCACAAAGCCTTCTTTACCAAAATTTTACTTGACATTCCTAATTTGCCGTAACTATTATTAAGAATTACATTTACACTAGCATGGGACAGGCCCTTGACTTCGCGGGGCCCGGTCGTATATGTATTACAAATTTCTGATGAAATTCGTAATCCTATAAAAACTGATAGGAGGCAATTCAATGATCGCACACAATGAGGATTCCGAAAAAGTTGTACAAGGTCTTCAGTCCGACTTAGTAAAGGGTTTAAGCGACAGCCAGGCAGAAGAAAAGCGACAGCAATACGGAGAAAACAAATTAAAGGAAAAGAAGAAAAAAAGCACCTTTCAGCGCTTTCTGGAGCAGTTCAAGGATGTGATGATATTAATTCTCATTGCAGCCGCGATAGTGTCCTTTGTAATCGCCTGTATTGAAGGGGAAGCGGAGGGATTCTTTGAACCGGCTCTAATTCTGCTCATTGTCATATTAAATGCTATCCTGGGTGTCATGCAGGAGAGCAAGGCAGAAAAAGCCCTGGATGCCCTAAAGAGCCTGTCGGCCCCCCATGCAAGGGTGCTCCGGAACGGTGAAGAGAAGATTATCGATGCCATAGAGCTGGTGCCCGGAGACATTATCCACCTGGAGGCCGGGGACTTCATTCCCGCCGATGCCCGCCTTATCCGGAGCATCAGTGTAAAGAGCGAGGAATCAGCCCTGACCGGGGAATCGGTGCCCTCAGAAAAGGATGCCGATGTAATTGTGGATGAGAATGCCCCCTTAGGAGACCGCAATAATATGGTATTCTCCGGCTGCAGCATTACCTACGGAACAGCCACAGCCATAGTCACTGCCACCGGCATGAATACGGAGATGGGCAAGATTGCAAACCTCCTTGACAATGAGGAGGACGGCCAGACCCCTCTTCAGAAAAAGCTGGCCCAGCTGGGCAAGTATCTGGGCATAGTAGCCCTGGGGGCCTGCGCTATTATCTTTGTGGTAGGAATCCTAAGCGGCATCCCTGCCCTGGAAATCTTTATGACTGCCGTATCCCTGGCAGTTTCCGCCATTCCTGAGGGTCTGCCTGCCATTGTCACTATTGTACTATCCATCGGCGTACAGCGTATGGTCAAGAAAAATGCTATTATCCGCCGGCTGCCTGCCGTGGAAACTCTGGGCAGCGCTTCCATCATCTGCTCTGACAAAACCGGTACCCTGACCCAGAACCGGATGACTCTGGTCAAGGCCTATTTGGATGGAGCCGAGGATACCGAGGAAATAACCACCCAGAATTCGGAAGAGATAAAGAAGCTTCTGACCTACGGAACCCTCTGCAGTGACGGCAGCGTAGTCTTCCACGGCGATGAGGAACAGCATATCGGAGATCCTACAGAGACCTCCATAGTTTTCGCCGCCCACAGAAACGGCCTGCCCAAGGATATGCTGAATAATAAGTATCCCCGTCTCTCCGGAATTCCCTTTGATTCTGACAGAAAGCTCATGACCACCGTCAATAGAATTGACGGCAAATATATTGTCATCGTAAAGGGTGCCTTCGATATGATGGCCGAGCGCTGCACAAAGGGCGACCTGGAGAAGGCCGCAAAGATTAATGAGGGCATGAGTAAGAATGCACTCCGTGTTCTGGCCATTGGCTACAAGGAAATTGACCGGGTTCCTGAAACACCTACTTCAGAGGAGCTGGAGAATGATCTCATTTTCATGGGACTGGTTGGTATGATTGACCCGCCCCGCCCTGAGGCCAAGGCCGCAGTGGAGGTCTGCCGGAAGGCCGGCATCAAGCCTGTCATGATTACCGGAGATCACATTGTAACCGCCTCTGCCATTGCCAGAGAGCTGGGAATCCTCTTAGAAGGCGACAGGGCCATTACCGGAACGGATCTGGATGCCATGAGTGAGGAGGAGATAGATGCCTGTGTAGAGAATATTTCCGTCTATGCCCGGGTGTCTCCCGAGAATAAGATTCGAATTGTCAAGGCCTGGCAGCGTAAGGGCCAGGTAGTTTCCATGACAGGTGACGGTGTCAACGACGCTCCCGCCCTCAAAGCCGCCGATATCGGCTGCGCCATGGGCATTACCGGTACGGATGTGGCCAAGGGTGCCGCAGACATGACTCTGACCGACGACAATTTCGCCACCATCGTGGACGCCGTACAGGAAGGCCGCGGCATCTATGCCAATATTAAGAAGGTGGTAGGCTTCCTGCTGGGCACCAATATCGGCGAGGTTATAACCGTTTTTGTGGCTATGCTAATATGGCACAAATCTCCCCTGCTTTCCATGCAGCTATTGTGGATTAATCTGGTCACAGACAGCTTCCCGGCCATAGCCCTGGGCATGGAGCCTGTGGAAAAGGATATCATGGATCACAAGCCTAAGCCCAAGGATGAAAGCCTCTTTGCCCACGGTTTCGGAGTCCGTATTATTTTGCAGGGATTCATGTTCGGCGCCCTGTCCCTGCTGGCCTACTATCTGGGATCCAGTTTGACGGGTGACGCCAAGGGCGGACAGACCCTGACCTTTATGGTCCTGTCCTTCTCCCAGATCGTGCAGTCCTTTAATATGCGGTCCGACCACTCTTTATTTAGGATTGGATTCTTCACAAACCATACTCTGAATTGGGCGGCTCTGGGATCCATTGCCCTGGTATTAGTAGTCCTTTTCACCCCCCTGTCTGTCCTGTTCGGGCTGATTACATTGCCTGTAAAGCTCTACCTAATAGGACTTGCCCTCATTCTGGTGCCCCTGGTCATTATGGAGGTTTTCAAGGCCATGGGCATCATCAAAAACCGAGTCTAGGACGGAGACTGTTCTTCCAGTGTCCCCGGGCATATGCGAAGCTTTCAAGACCATGGGCATCATCAAAAACCGAGTCTAGGACGGAGACTGTTCTTCCAGTGTCCCCGGGCATCTGGAAAGCTTTCAAATGCCGGGAATTGTTGGATTCATTTAGATTTTGGAATTAATAACTCCATAAGACTTGCAAATGAATTTGCATACAAGCATACGTTCACTTGCCGGTCTTGTACTATATAAAACGGGTAGGGAAGAATAACCCCCCTACCCGTCTTTCAATTCTACCTTATCCCTTCCTATCCCATATCTCAGGCCTAAAGCCCCTCCATAATGGGATGGCTCCCTTACTTACTACGTGTAAATGTGCCGGCGGGACCTTGCATTCTAATCCCCGCACAGGGGATAGTAGGCAAATTTACTTTTCCGTAGATTCAATGCTAGTCAGTATAGCCTGTACATCCGCGTCATCGATATTGGCATTGCCCCCGCTCATTTCATAGCAGAGGGATGCCTGATATTGAATGTCCCCGGTATCCTCATATAGGACATACATCTTAGTCCCCACGCTCTCACATTTGAAAGCAGTCCAGGTATGAGTTCCCGTGACAATATCATCCAAATCCTCAACATTATCATAGAATTCCTTACTGGGTGCCACCAGCTTATTATCTTTTCCGCCATAGCTAATGGTCATGGAAGGATAGGTGAAGATATCCGTCTCGGTTTTACCGCCCTTACAAATCTGAACCATATTGGGATTCAGCGCGTCTTTATCCTCAGAAAACATATCCTTCTGAGGAAAGACCTTCCAGCCCTCCGCCTCCAGCACCTTGAAGTTCCCGGTGTCATAGACCTGTCCTCCGGCAGCTCCGTCATCAGCTTGAGCCCCCTCTTCCGTAACAGCCGCTTCCCCGGAACCGGCCGTCTCTGTGGCAGCAGCTACGGACCCATCGGTCTTTCCTCCGGCAGACTGGGTTTCTGTCTTTCCTCCACAGGCTGATAGTGAAAGCATCATGGACAGTGTCAGAGTAATACAGACTAATTTCTTCATATTTTCACGCCTCCTTTATGATAATTAAAAACTTTGCAAATACATCATGGATACCGTATTCGCCACACTCTGCAAGGGACAAGTCCTTCGCTCCTCAAAGGCCAGTCTCCTACCTATCTGAAGATACCCTCCGCCATCCTCATTCCTCTTATTCCCAGTTCTCAAAGTATCCTCTTCCGGATCCTTAATCCTATTAATCCCGGCTTCTCATTTACTTACTCAGCCGAATCTGCTTTTTACTAAGCTCAACCTTGTTTCCTGACAGTCCCTGCATATAATCCCATTTCAGTTCTTCCCTGCCAGGCAGTTTTTCCGAATCTCCAATGTCATATAGCCTAACCGAGACATTGCCCCAGTCCTCCGTATCGGAAAGATTCCACCGATCCTCTCTGATATCTTCCCCTTTGCAAACAATATTCAGAATAATATGATATCTATCATCTAATATTGCCTGAGACGCAAAGTTCTCCATATCCTTAATATCAACAGGGAGTACATCTCCAATACTTGTCATTTGTCCCGGCCACTCATTTCTCTCCCTGACCCAGGCCTTTTCATACATAGAAAGCAGATAATCCGACACGCAATTATTGGGATCCAGTCCCAGTCTCTCCTCCAGAATACGGCTGCAGCAGGCCGCAAATTCCGGCACCCGCTCCGAGGTATAGATTTGACCTGTGACCACATTTACTGCAAATTCATAGCTATTGCCGCTGTCCACAAAAGTCCCTTTAACAAAATCCGATTTCTCCACCTTATCTATGTCAAGCCGCATGATGTCCGTGTGACTCTCTGATACATAGGAATTCTCACCCCGGGATGCCAGATAATCATTCATTATCTGCACCCCGGTCCTGTTCTGCCGGGCCGCCCCCTTGACACAGGCTGTTAAAAACAGGGAAACCAAGGCTAATAAGAAACAGGACAGAATGATTTCCTTTCCATATCCTTTCAATTTCATAAGATACAGCCACTCCCCATTCTCCTTATTGTCCTATAATAAAACCATTCTAACAAGTCCCGCCCAAAAAGTCACTAACTTTAGTACCGGTCTCTACGCAAAAATCCCAAACATACTACAATTACACCGGTTCAGGAATTATTCCCCTTGATTTTTCTCATTATTAGATTATAATGTTCAAATACGCTTCAATGTAGCCAATTTTCTATTGGTTATATTTCCCTATTTAATTTAATTCAAATATGGAGGTTTCTCTTTTTCGTCAATGTCATTTGACAGCCAATTTCATGTGGAAACCTCCATTAAACGGAGGTATTCGCCCATGACCACATCTAAAATCATCCCCTATGCATCTGACTTTTCCGATGAATGGTATCATATGAAGGGTCCCATCGACATTCCCCTTACCAACGATTATCTCTTTCGTGCCCTCATGCAGACCAACAATGAAGCCTTAATCAGTCTGATCTCTTCCGTCATGTATTGGCCGGTCGAGGAAATCATTTCAGCGGAAATCCAGAATGAAATCGAATTAGGCGCAGCCATTGACGACAAAACCTTTATCCTTGACGTCAAGGTACTCCTAAATCACGATAGAATAGTCAATCTGGAAATGCAGGTCCTCAACTATCATAACTGGCCCGAGCGTTCTCTGGGCTATCTCTGCCGTACCTTTGACACCCTAAACAGTGGGGATGACTATATTCAAACAAAACCCGCATTTCAAATCACTTTTCTGGATTTCACGCTCTTCCCGGAACATCCTGTTTTCCACGCCAAATACATGCTCACAGACATTATG
>JAILCB010000255.1 GCA_024680595.1 Lachnospiraceae bacterium
TCGTCTCCTGTCCCGCCTCCATAGGATTGGTAACGGTCAGTCTATCTCCGTTCTCCACCTCATACTCACATTTAACGGAATAATCATAGGTCCCGTCCGTCTTGGGATAGGCCATATTCAGGGAGACGATATGGGGTGCCAAATACCACTTCGCCACCAGGGACATATTATGGGAAGGCATGGTCACTCCCGCATAGGAGCCCACCAGATTTCCCTCCGCATCCGATACCTGAGTGGTATAGGCGCTGTCCAGGTACCAGCCGTCAAAGACATATTCTGTGCCATAGGGCTTCTCCGTAGGCACCGGCAGCTGTCCCACACTCTCCCTATAGAGATATGAAACAGGCTCCACAGTCCCGGCATTGACAAAGTTAATGGTATAGGTCTTTCGCATGAGATAGATCTTGGCCATGGTATAGGAGGTATTCATGGATTTTGTCCAATAGCCATCGGTGGCGGATCCTTGAATATCATACTCGGCCCGAACCAGGTCCGTGGTTTTGTCGGAGCTTGCAGTCCCCCCTAGCCAGCCCATCAAATCCGTCCAGGTAGAGGTATTTCCCATTTTGTAGCCCCAATACTCATAACCGTCCACATAGGACAGCTCCGTCTTATTCTCATCATTCTGATATAGGATAGTCGGATAGTCCGAGGCTTTGGCTATGACGGCCATAACCTCAGAGAAGTCGCTCTCTGACAGAGACAGGCTGTCCGAGGAGCTTCTGCTGTCGCTCTCGATATAGAACCGGGTTCCCCACTCATTGACATTGCCTTCTCCGAAGAATCCGAATTCGATCATATTTCTGGCGTCCGGGGCCGCGGAGTCAAATACCGTCAGGGGCGCCTGGGCCGTATAAATTGTCGAGTTATTTACCTGGCTCCAAATGATCCTTTTATAGGAAACATAATCCGGATTCAGATAATAATCATTCCACAGGGTCACGTCATAGGGTGCACCGTAAAGCCCTTCAAAGATAAATTGTTTCTTTGAAGGTACTGTATAATAAGTGCTGTCTGCCTTGGAATAATGGGTATAGGTCTTGTTCTCGCTCTTGCTGAAGACCTTGAACTCAGCCCCTCCATAGCTGCAAAGGGCGGCATAATCCTCCCCGGCATTGGCCACAGGGCCATCGGAGCTAGTAATGGCAGCATATTGGGACAGCCGGTTCACATAGTAGGGCGATGTGGTGGAGAAATGGTTACTCCATTTCCATCTGGCATCTTCACCCCAGGATCTGGTGATATCATAATAGAAGACCAGCCGGTAGGGGCTTCTGTCATAGTAGAGGGAGATCACCAGCTCTCCCGCCTCGTTGATGTAGGGCTTGTAGGCATCGGCCCCGGTATAGGCGGCATCAAAGCGATAGACATCCGAATAACCGGAATAGCCTGTCAATGTGGTCTCCCCCGAATTGGTAGCACTGGTATAGAAGCCGGCTCCTCCGCCATTGCCGCCGGGGTCACTGGTGTAATAAATGGCATTATTATTGTAATAGTACCAAGTGTAAGCCGTACCAGTGTAACTATTCCCTCTTCTGGTATAATGGGTAAAGCTGTTCCCTTCTGTCACAGTGCCTGTTGTTGAATTATAACTATATCCACCCCACCATGAACTTTCTCTTTTTGTATAAGTAAATAAAGCTCCTGACTCATATGTCCTTTGATTATATGCATTACTAAGGGCTGTCGCAGCTGCCGTTCCGTTACTTGTTTCGTTCCTCACCGCAATCAGGCTTCCGCTGGTCACCTTTGTGTAGACCGTGCTGCCCGTCTCCTGCTCCGTGCCGGTTGTAAGCACATGATAATCTGCCAGATCAATGGTTCCGTCCATGATGGCGGGCAGCATATAGGACTCTATGTCCTGACCGGTAAGACCCTCCTCCACGAAATCATTCACATCGCTAAAGGCCACACTGGTATTTTGATAATCCGCCAGAGAGTTTCCGATCTTGTCCTCCGTCTTATCCACATAGGCCGTCACCCCGGCCATGCTCTTAGTCTGAAGACTCTCCGCCGTCATGTCCTGAGTACTGAAAAGCTCATAGGTCTGACTTCCCTCCGAAACCGCGTCCAAATCGTCCAGATTACTCTGATAATAGACATCCACCCTTACCTTTTCGATATTGGACTTCCAGATGGCCTTGGCAATGACATCATCGTCCGGCATGACCGCCTCCGATGCATTGGCCTCATAGTTGGTCTTTGTGGTGCTGCTGAGTTCAGATACCTCCCAATAATTAAACCGATATCCCTTCCTATTCAGATAGGTATCCGATAGGAGGTAATCCCCAATGGGCTGACCATAGAGCAGGTTTCTCACATACTTAATCGAACCCGCCCCGGACAGGCCCGAGCTATAGCCGCCCTCATAGTAGAGGCCGGAATTCAGGTCATAGGACAGGGAATACTTCTCCCGGTCAAAGTATAGCTTGACGGTAGCAGTCCCCTCATTGTCATAATTGAGATCATAGCCCTTGTAGCTAAAGCCCGTGAACTCCGTCAAGGCCAGCTTTTTCAGGCTATTTATCTCAGAGTAGCCGCTCTCCAGCTCTACCTCCGCCTTGGCCACGGCCTCGCTGCCATTCGATGAGGCATACTTCACATTGCCAATGACAGCCTCTTTCCAGTCAGAGACCGAGATACCGCCGTCACTATTTACAACGTCATCTGCTTCCACCGAGGAACCCGAGGCCTCAGAGGAGTTGCTCATATGCCATTCCACATTAATGGTGGTAGATGTGCCCTTGTAGAGAAGGACATAGGTATAGGCAGAGCCCGGCACCAGGGTCAGGGTACCGTCGGCATTTAAGGCCACGGCCTCCAGCCCGCCCATATTCATATTTCCATCGGAATCCACGGGAATTCTCACAATCCGGTCCAC
This sequence comes from Lachnospiraceae bacterium, assembly GCA_024680595.1. GTDB lineage: Bacteria > Bacillota > Clostridia > Lachnospirales > Lachnospiraceae > NK4A144. The sequence goes on from JAILCB010000255.1 coordinate 2,882, forward strand.
AAATTCCGGCTGATAGAGATCCCCGTCCTCTCCGGTGTCTTCCCTGAGATCCGCCGCATCCTCCTCTGTCAGTAGATGATACTTGGCAATTTCCGGCAGGATGACCGTGATGGGATCCTTGTCATCCACCGTCAGCACATAGCGCATGGGCTGCTCCACATTGGTTCCTTTCTGATAAATGTCAGCCTTGGAGAGCTCCGTCGTGCCCATAACCGGGCTGTAGCGGAACTCCACCGTTATGGTATAGGCTTCCGCTTTCCGGTAAACCGCATAGAGCCTCCGGTAGGCGTTGACGGACTCATCATAGGTGATCCCGTCCACCTCCATAGAGAGCTTTAGCTTGGTATCCGCGTCCTCATAGGTCACCTCATTAGAGCTGACCACCGGAATCCGGCCCCCATCCTGAGCGGGATCGGGGTCGGTCTCCGGGAAGGCCGCCTCAATGTCCTCATCGCTTAATTCATAGATGGCCGAGGGCTCAAACCAGCCCATAAATTCATATCCGTTCAGGGAATCCGGCGTAATCAGGTCGGCGGTCTGGGTATTATTATTCTTGCTATCCACCGTGAGAGCCGTAGTACCAATGACCTCTTCCCCTCCGGTCATCTGCTCATCGTCTGTAATGAGGGTGGTCATATCCCCCGAATATAGTCTGGCAATGAGATCAATTTCAGGAGGCGCTTCCTTATAGACCGCATAGAGCCTCTTATAGGTCGTGACTGCGGCTTCATTATCCTCTGCAATGGTAACTGTGGCGGGGTCCGCGGTCGGGATATAATTCTGGGAGACGTTTCCGGTCTCTCCCACATCCTCCCGGTAGCCGTCCTCATCCGCTTCCAGGGCCTCTATGGCAGCCTGCAGGGCTTCCTCCTCCAGGGTGCCTGCGGCCTCCAGCTCCACCTCGCTGATAGTAAAGAGCTGATCCGGCGTGAACCATCCCACAAAGACATAGCCATCCCTTTCCGCTGGCTTCAGCCCCTCTTCCAGACTGATGACGCTGCTGACAAGGGCAGCATTCCCAATCTTACCCTGATTTGTGGCGGTCCGCCTGGTATTTCTATAGACACTCTGGTCGTAGAGCCTGTAGTAAAGCTCCACCTCCGCGTTGGCCCCCTCTCCCGGAGAGAGCCAGTCCCCGAAATGGGCCAGAGAGCCGGCCTCCGGCGAAAGCACCGGATAGGGATATGCCGAAAGCTTTTCATCGAAATAGGGTGCCAGATTATAGGGCGTGGTGCCGGATGCGGCCACAAAAGGGCTGTCCAGCTTTCCGCTAACCACCGCCGTAGCCAAATCCGTCCCTGTAATATAGGAAATCCCACTGATTTCCGTGGAATTCACATTCTCATAGCTATAGTAGACATTAGAGGGGGTGGCTGTCACGGCTCTGACAATTCCATAGATTTTCTCCTGATCGGAAACGCCGCAGAGCAGGGCTCCGTCCGTCCCGGTGGGATAGACTCCCACATTTCCGCTGGAATTGGCGGAAACTGCGTCGGACTCGCTCATGGTGTCCTCCGCCGCCGTAATATCATCAAAATTAAAGGCTGAATAGGCATTGGTGACAGATGCCACTTCTGCCGGCACAAATCCCGCCGCCGTCTCGGCAGAGCCCATGAGGAAGCCCGCGCTATAGCAGTTGGTGAAGCTGCTGCCGCCGCCGCTGCTGCCTGCCAGGCCGCCCACCGTGCCGCCCTTGATGTAGCAGTCCGCATAGGAGCCGTTCACCGTCATGTCTCCCGTGGCGCTTCCGATGAGACCGCCCGCATGGGAAGAGGAGCCCGTAGCCCTCACCACCGTGGCAGCGAAATTCATGCCTGCCCCGTCGTGGCCGTCGCCTGACGCCAGGTAGACATTGCTGTTCTCCGCGAGGCCGATAAGGCCGCCCGCATTATTCTTCGCCACTATCCAGTTACTGTCATCGTCACCGGTAATGGTCAGATCCTTATATTCATCCTCCGTATAGTAGAGCTGGCAGCCGGTAATTATGAGATCCCCGCCTGTGGTCTTTCCGGCAAGGCCGCCGGCATTCTCCGCCCCTCCCCCGGCATCGCAGATCACGGGATCCACCATAATAATATCCTTGATCTCCGTTCCCTTGAACTCACTGAATAGACCGGCCGACTTTTTGGCCGTATCACTTAGGGCACTTATCTCCGCGCCGGTCACATGACTCGGGTCATAGTCCGCGGTGAGATTGGAAAGCTTCTTTTTTCCGCCATTATAGGACTGAATCGTCGTTTCATTATATATAGGAATAAAGGTCCGGTCAGGATAAGCCGCCTGCCATTTGCTGCCTTCTCCAAAGCTAATATTCGCAACCTGCTCAACCGTAACCGTGGCAGAAGCCCCGGGGTTATAGCCCGAGGTGGCCTGATTCAGGTTCTGCAGATGACGCCCGTAGGCCACCTTAACCGTAGTATTATTTCCGTCCTCATCATAGGCGAAGAGGCTGTTGTCCGTGTCATAATCCGCCACAGAGGGGATATAGCCCTTTTCATTCTCAACCAGGATGACGGCATCGATATCATTACCGGGTGTAAAGGTTCCCGTGAGTCCGCTCTCTCCCGTCTTGAATCTCTGTGCAAAGCTGCTGCCGCCCGACCCATTCAGGGGATCCGTCAGGTCATCCAGCATGACCTTCCAGCTGAGAACCGTGTGATCCGAGTCCCCTTTCTGCCCATAGTCCAGAATCCGGGCAGACAAATCGGCGTCGGTAGGACAGTAGATCGTGGTTCCATTATAGCCAAAGACCCCCTGCCAAATATTCTCATTAGCTAATGTATCCTGCACAGATACGGTGAACTTGAGGCCGCTCTCTGCCAGCAGGCCGCCGGTTCCGGTAATGAGGGCTTCATTTCCGTCTTCATTCGTGACAGAAGGGATATCCACCGTAAAGAGGGCGTAGAGCTTCTCCTCATTCACAATATTCACGGAACAGGACATGTTCCCAATCTTACTCAAATAACCGGCTGTCGGAGTCGCACCCCCGAACCAGCCCACATTGACTGCGGATCTCTCCTTCACCCTATCAGCCCCAATGTATCTGTCCCGGCCCTCACCGCCATATATCAAACCGGCCAGGCTTCCCGCAGAACCGGCATCATAGGCATAAGCCGTCACGACACCAAAAAGAGAGCTGCCCGTAGTATATTCCGTGCCGCTCTTTCCATAGCCGCCAAGGCCCTCATCATCACTGTAGAAAACGTTTGAAACAGTGCAAGTGTCCGGCTCATACTCGATGACCCAGGCATTGCTTCCGATATGGGTGTCCATCCAGGAAAAGACATCCCCGGTTCCACTTGTATTTCCATGGAGAATATAATTGTATGCAGACGTGCCTTTGTCTGTGTTTGAAATGTAATATAGACCGCTGCCAGAGCTGTCTGTCACCTCATGAGCCCCGGTTTTCAGGACCTCTTTGTCCGCGTCCTTCCCGTAGACATAGATCTCCGAGAACCGGTTCTGGGCAGAGCTATAAAGGCTCTCCGCCATGCTGTCCAGCTTAGTCTGGCGCATATCCCTAACCATGGGCACGATTCCTATAAAGGAAACTGCTGCCAAAATGCCGAGAATGACCACAACAATAAGGGTTTCAGCCAGGGTAAAGCCCTGCTTCCACCTTTTACCCGTCGCTCTCTTCCTGTTCTGACTTCCCTGGGGGGAAAATAGATGCCTAATCTCCACTAACATTACATCACCCCTAGCTTTCCCGTTCCATCCTGCCCATGAGCATTTGATATGAATTATGTAGTTTTTTAGTTCCCGGACTTTCCCTCTTACATTTTTATTTCACTTCATTCCTCAGTTTAGTTTATAAATATGTAAATCAAAAATCCCTGCATAACTACCTTTTACCTAACCTAAATACAATTGTCTATATGCAATAAAACCAGATTTTCATATTAATATATCGTAAGTAACGGAGAAAAAAATAATAGCAAACCCAAGTTAACAAAAATTTAATACTCCTTGTTTGAGATTTGAAAGGGTTGTATAATATATCTATATTTCCCGTGCCTAAACGGGTCCCTTTTGTAGACAATAAATATATATATTACAAACCAAAGAATCTATTTTTGTGGATTCAGCACAAATTAGGCTTTATTGAATCCGGTGGGCGGATTTCGAATATATTAGGCTTCTGCGAATCCGGTGGGCAGATTCCGGAATATAGAAGACTTTTATGAATCCGGTCGGCAGGTTCCGAATATATTAGGCTTCTGCAAGACCGGCTGGCAGGTTCCGGAATATAGTAGACTTCTGCGAATTTTTCGACAGATTCTGGAATATATTCAGCTTCTGCGAATCCGGCCGGCAAGTTCTGGAATATAGTAGACTTCTACGAATTTTTCGACAGATTCCGGAATATATTCAGCTTCTACGAATCTGTTCAACAGACTCCGGCTAAGCTGCCGATTTAGAAATGTAAAGATATAACAGAAATCTCTTTGCCGAAATAGGATAACAGACAGCTCCCGGGCTGTCATGAGATAAACAAATCATGCTAAGAAAAGGAGATAAAATATGGCCAAATCCTACAATATCTGTCTGGATGTCGGAGGGACAAAAGTCCTAGGTGCAATCTTTGACGAAAAGGAAAAAATCATTTACCGCCTGAAGAAAAAGTCAAAGGAAGGGGGCGATTCCTCCCAGAATGTAGAAGATGTCATTATCAGCGTGGTCGATGAGCTGATCACAGCAGCCAAGATCAAGAAAAAGGATATTAATGCCATTGCCGCAGGAATTCCCGGCGTTGTGGATTCGGATTCCGGTATAGTTCTCTTCACCCCTAACCTGCCCTGGGAAAACTACGATATGAAGACCCCCATGGAGAAAAAGTTTGGTGTGCCCTTCTATGTGGGAAATGACGTGAACCTGGGCGTTCTCGGCGAATTCAAGTACGGAGTGGCAAAGGGCTACAAGAATGTGGTGGGCTTCTTCCCCGGAACCGGTATGGGCGGCGGTCTCATTCTGGACGGAAAGCTCTTCACCGGTAACCAGTTCAAGGCTGCAGAATATGGCCATATGATTCTGGATCCGGAGGGTCCTCTCTGTAACTGCGGACAGCGGGGCTGCCTGGAGGCTTTCTCAAGCAAGACCGGCATGTCGGGCTATATCCGGCAGCAGATAAAGCGGGGCCGCCAGACTGCCATGAAGGATGATGTGGCAAATGGCGTATTCAAGAGTAAGGCTCTAAAGAAAGCCCTGGAAGCCGATGATCCCGTGGCCACCGAGGCCGTAGACCGGGCCTGCCATTACCTGGCAGTGGCCACCGGCAACATGATAAATACCATTAGCCCTGACATCGTGGTCTACGGCGGCGGTATCATAGAGGCCATAGGCGACATTTTCCTGCAGAAGGTCCTCTCCGAGGTGGACCGCTATTGTATGCCCTCCATCCGGAAGACCGTGGAAATCAAGAATGCAACCCTGGGCGACGACTCCAATATCTACGGTGCCCTGGCCATGATTCCCCAGGACAAATAAGCATTTTACCTGTGGCGGACCCACGCCACCCATCAACCTAATACAAGCCGGCCATGTGCCTAGGACAGGCAAAACGCCCGTCCTAGGCACAATCTTTTCTAAGAACAGACAACTTCTGCTCTTAGAACATAAGTCCCCCTCTCCAACCTTCGGTTTCTTTCCTACATCCGCCTATTTCTCCTCTCAGGACAACCTTTCCCTCCTTTCGACCACCTTTCCCAGCCTCCAGTCTCCTTTCCCTCCCTCCGGATACCTGCCATTATGCGGTGAAATCCTGTTCTGTGCCTAATTCACTCACTTCCTCTTGATTTAGGCACAGTTATCGCTTTCAAGCCACTTTCAGACAGGCGATATCTCCGCAATTCTGTGCCTTAATCTGGCTTTTTTCTGGATTTAGGCAAAAATCCTGTTTCTTCAAAGTATAAAGCAAAGACCTACTTGATCTGTTCAAACCCACCTCAAGACTGTGGGCGAAAAACTTGCCTGCGGGGGAGGTCTGAGCAGGGATGCGGCTGCTCCGTTCCGGAGCAATCAGCCATGGGTTCTTAGTGAGTCGGAGTCCCCTGGCGCCGCACGCTTTTATAGTGGCGCCGCTTTGGGGGCGAACGATGAGCTTAGAACCCATAGGCCGCGGAAGAACGGTCAGCCGCACCCCGGCGCAAAGTAACCATCCCCCGAAAAAAATCGCCCCAGTCTTGATAACTCACAGCAAAACTGATATAGTAACCTTTATGAATTCTCAAAGTGTAAAATATTTAATCCTCGGCGGAGGGCCCTCAGGGCTCTCCCTTGCGGCTGCCCTGCTCCGCGCCGGAATAGAAGACTTCCTGGTATTAGAAAAGGAGTCCTCAGCAGGAGGGCTCTGCAAAAGCGAAGAGGTGGACGGGTCCCCCTTTGATACCGGAGGGGGACATTTCCTTGATGTCAGAAACCCCAAGGTAACCGACTTTCTCTTTTCCTATATGCCCAGAAGCGAATGGGACGAATATCACAGGGACTCCCGGATAGACGTAAAGGGAACCATCATCAACAGCCCAATAGAAGCCAATATATGGCAGTTCGACATAGACACCCAGATCGAATACCTGAAGTCCATCACCAAGGCCGGCTGCAATATGGGCGATCCCATGCCCGAGCGCTTCACCGACTGGATATATTGGAAACTGGGAAAGCGAATTGCCGATGACTACATGATCCCCTATAATAAGAAGATGTTCGCGGAAGACCTGGATAGCCTTGGCACCTACTGGCTCAATAAGCTGCCGGACGTTTCCTTCGAGGAAACCCTCAGGAGCTGCCTGGAGCGCAGGGCCTACGGAAAACAGCCGGGACACGCAGTCTTCCTCTATCCCAAGAAATACGGAATTGGGGAATTATGGCGAAGGGTAGCAGATAGTCTGGGAGACAGACTCTTATTAAATACAGGCGTAGAAAAACTAGATTTCAAGACCCGGACAGTAAATGATACCTTCTCCGGTGAAATTCTTATTAATACTGCTCCCTGGACCGATTTCCAGAGTATTTCGGGACTGGATGAGGCAGAGATGGATGCCATCCATTCCCTCCGTCACAGTTCCATCGTGACAGAATACCACCCCGAAATGCTTGACACAAAATCCCATTGGGTCTATTATCCCGATCCGGTGCTATCTTACCACCGAATCCTGGTTCGGCATAATTTCTGTCCCGGCTCCAGGGGTTATTGGACAGAAACCAACTTGACCCGGTACGAGAAGAATCCGGACGCTCCTGCCTTCCTCAATGAATATGCCTATCCCATGAATACCATTGGAAAGCAAGAGAAAATGGCCTTTCTCCTATCTTCCCTTGAGAAGTACGGAGTCTACGGCCTGGGACGCTGGGGAGAATGGCAGCATTTTAATTCGGATGTAGTGGTTGAAAGAGCCATGGCTCTCGCAGAAAAGCTAGCCAGTAGTTAGATTTGATTCCCCCGCGCGTCACTGCTGCGAAGGAAAACGGCACTATCCGGCAGGCGGTTCTAATATGGAAGCCCGGGAAAGAAAGGGCGGTTCCCTTCCGGCTACCACTATTCAGATAGAAAGCGGCACTACAGCATCTCAATAAAAGCACATGTGATAACAAAAGGAATTCGCCTCTTGACTAGGGGCGCTCTTGGGAATTCCCAAGAATAATTAATTAGGCAGGTATTCATGAAAGTATTAGTTCTCGGCGGAACCGGCATGGTCGGCTCCCACTTTATGAAATATTATCAGGAAAAAGGCTGTGAGGTCTGGGGACTGGCCCGTAATTCCGCAGCCAGCCGTATGGCGGCGGAGCCGGATCCCTCCATCATCCGCTGCGATATACTGGAGCGGGATCAGCTCATGCGGGTCATGAAGGATATTAAACCTGATATCCTCATTCATATGGCCGCCCAGGCTTTTAACGGCGACTCCTGGAATTTGGAATATGTCACCCATGAAACTAATTATATAGGAACCCTGAACGTGCTCTACTGTGCAAGGGAGGTCATTCCCCAGGCCAAGATTCTTCTGGCCTGTTCCAGCGCGGAATACGGCAATATTAAAGAGGAGGACTGCCCCTTAAAGGAGGACCGGCTCTTAAAACCCCACACACCCTACGGCGTTTCCAAGGTGGGTGTGGAGAATCTGGGACTGCAATATGCCCTGAATTATCAAATGAAGGTCTATCTGCCCCGTATGTTTATCCATGTGGGCACAGGACATCCTCCGGCAACGGCCATTCAGAACTTTGCCAGACAGCTGGCCCTCATCAAGGCCGGCCGGCTTGTTCCGGAGATTCATGTGGGCAATCTCTCCACCTATCGGGATTATATTGATGTGAGAGACGGCGTAAAGGCCATGACCCTGCTCATGGACAAGGGAAATCCCGCCGAACCCGTGAATATTTGTAACGGAAAGGCCTATCAGATTCGGGAAATCCTGGACATGCTGGTGGACATTTCCGGCACAAATGCCAAGGTTGTAACGGATGAGAAGCTGCTCCGGGTGGCGGATGAGCCCCTCTTGCTTGGCGATAATACAAAGATCGCCGCCCTTGGCTATACAAGAGGCTATACCATGAGACAGACCCTGGAGGATGTTTTCGCAGACTGGATGTCACGGATTTAATAAGGACAAGGCTCCCATCAGGCAGTGGGGACGAGGCTATACCATGGGCCAACCCCCGGAGCATGTTTTCGCAGACTGGATGTCACGGATTTAGAATATGAGAAAAGCTAAGTATAGGAATGTAAGTATTCTCCTGCCCGCCATGGATGAAACCTATTCCCTGCGGGAGACTGTGGAGACCATTTTGGATACATGTGACAGAGAAGATCTGGCCGAATTCATCCTGCTTCTCTGTGACAGAACTACGGAAGAGTCCCGGGCTGTGGCAACCCGGCTCATTAAGGACTATGGGGACAGGGTTCCCATTTATATTCATGAACAGGAACTGCCCTTCGTCGGCGGCGCCATAAGGGAGGGAATTGACCTGGCTAAAGGCAGCCATGTGGTCATGATGTCTTCCGATTTGGAAACCGACCCCAATGTGATTCACACCTTTATCGAAAAGGCCAAGGAACACCCAAATTATATTATTACCGCCACCCGTTGGAAGCAGGGCGGCGGCTTTGAGCATTATAATAAAATAAAGCTCATCTGTAACCTGATTTTTGAGCGGTCCATAGGAATGTTCTACGGATCGCCTCTTTCCGACCTGACCTATGCCTACAGGATATTCCCCACGGCCCTCATGCAGAGGATCCGCTGGGAAGAGCTCAAGCATCCCTTTTTCCTGGAAACCGCGCTGAAACCCATGCGGCTGGGAATCCGGTTCATTGAGGTCCCGGGTCATTGGGCGGCGCGCACAGAGGGCGTATCCCAGAATTCATTTTTTGCAAATTTCCGTTATTTCCGTACAGCCTGGCATAACCGCTTTCTGGGACGAGACAAAATATTAAAGAATGCCAAATAATATCTCTATCATATGACCAATAATAAAACCAAAAATGAAACCGGCAAGGCAAAACGCCTGTTTCAATTCAAAAACGAAATAGATAAGTGGCGTTTTCTGACCCTTATAGGCTTTATTCTAATAGTCATAGCCCTAGCCTGGCAGTCAGATGACGCCTACCACGGCTATGTCATGTCCCGAAACCTGGCAGAGGGACATGGCCTTGTTTATAATGTAGGAGAACGCTCCACAGCCAGCACCTGTCCGCTCTTTACCCTTATTATTGCAGCGGCTTATTTTATTACCAGGGAAATGTTCTTTACCTCCCTTCTGGTCTGTACCCTGTTCTCAGGATTGGCCTACTACATTCTCGTTTACCGTCTGTGCAAGACCAAGGAACAGGTGCTTATTAGCTTTGCGGCATTGGTGGCCAGCCAGTCCTTCATTAGCTATACCACATCCGGCCTAGAGAATAGTCTGCTCTTTTTCCTAAGCGCCCTTTTTCTCTGGCAGTATTCCCTAAGGGAGCGGTTCGACGCCAGGAATATGCTGCGCCTTGCCTTAATATTTTCCTGTATGGCAATGGCAAGGATGGATTCCGTACTCCTTTATATTCCTGTAATTGTATGGATCTATCTCTTCCGCAGGGATAAGGTATCCTTTCCGAAGGCCGTAGGAATCGGATTTCTGGGACTCCTGCCCTTTATAGTCTGGGAGCTTTTCTCCCTCTTCTATTTCGGCTTCCCTTTTCCCAACCCCTACTATGTCAAGCTGGGCACGGGAATCGGCCTAATAGAGTATATTAAAAGAGGAATACTCTATTTCTGGTATACCGGCCTCAATGATGCCATCGTCATTTCGGTACCTTTAGCCGTATCAGCTATTGCTATTATCTTGAAAAAGCCGAAATATATACTAGTAGCCTCCGGCATTCTGCTCTACTTTATCTATATTATCCGAATCGGCGGGGACTTCATGATGGGCAGGCACTTTACCAATCCCTTCTTCATGTCCATCTGCCTCTTCATGATATTGCAGAATCACGAGACCAATGACTTTGCCAGACTCCGAAAATACCGGACCCTATTTAATGGTATCGTTATTGTTTCCATCGTTTTTGTGGCTACTTTTGGACGGACCATCGGTTCCCAATACCTGACCGGCCATCTCTTTAGCTCTCAGATATCCGATGAAAGAGAATATTATTTTGAAACAACCGGTCTCTATAATAATATAGTTTCCCTGGTAAAGGAGGGCCGTTTAGCCATTCCCGACACCTGGAATAACGAGGCGCCAAACGATCTCAGGAAAGAGGGTTTCTCTGGCGGAATCATTGACAATGCCGCGGGAATTCTCGTATATTACAATCCGGATCTCTACCTAAATGATACCTATGCTTTAGGGGATCCCTTCCTGTCAAAGCTGCCCGCCACCTATAATCCCAATTGGCGGGTGGGCCATCTCAAACGGGAAGTGCCCCACGGTTACCGGGCCTCCATTTGGTTCGACAAAAACGACGTGAAAGATCCCGACCTCCACGAATACTATGAGGCTATCCGTCTTATTACCAGAGGAGATCTCTTTGACGGCAGGCGGATTCAGGCTATACTGGACGTGAACCTGGGAAAATATGACGGCCACATTGACCGCTACATGGTACGGCTGGCAGAAGAACATGCGGCAAAGGACGCAGAAAAGAAATGAAGTATTTAGATAGACCAAGCAAATCCTCAGGTAAAAAGATTTTAATAATAGTTTTATCGGTTCTGCTGGGCCTCCTGCTGGTATTATATTTGGGAATGGCCATCTTTTTCCTGAGCCATTTTCAGTTCAATACCCAGATTAACGGGGAGGATGTCTCAGGAAAAACAGAGTCTGATGTTGAGAAAATCTTCCTGGCAGAGGCCCAGGACTTCACCATGACCATCCAGGGAAGAGAGAATCAGTCAGGCACCATTTCTGGAAAAACCATTGGTCTGGAGCCGGTATTTGACGGTTCCATAGGGGAACTGCTTTCTGATACCAACGCTTTCGCCTGGCCTGTCAGCTTATTCAAGGCATCTTCCTATAAAACTGACTCCGTGGGCAATTATAATGCTATGTCCTTAGAAGCGGCCGTTAACGCCACCGGTATCTTTGACTCCATGCGGTCTCCGGAAGACGCCCATTTAAGCGACTTCCAGGAGGGCGGCTATACCATAATTCCGGAGGATAAGGGCACTACCCTGGATAAGCAAAAGGTGTATGCAGTTGTGGGAACTGCTGCCGCCTCCCTCATTAATGAATTGAATCTGGAAGAGGAGGGCTGCTATATTGATCCCCAGGTCTTCTCAGATGATGCCACCCTTACAGCCCTGTCCGAGAATCTGAATCATTATGCTGCTTTGAAAATCACCATACCCTATGGCTCAGAGACCGAGGTATTAGACGGGGCGGTGATTGGGGACTGGCTTACGGTCAGCGGCACCAATGTTTCTCTGGACGAGTCCGCTATTAAGGACTATGTGGACACCCTGGCCAGAGCTCATGACACCTTTGGCATAAGCCGCAGCTTTCACACCACTGCCGGCAGCACCATTACCGTCAAGGGCGGAGATTACGGCTGGTGGACGGACCGGCCTTCCACAACCCAGGCCCTGCTCGCTATGGTAAAGGAGGGCAAGAGCGGGGAATTCACCCCGGTTTATTTCGCGGAGGCCGCCCAATACGGCGAGAATGATTACGGGACCAGCTATGTAGAGATCGACCTGGACAATCAGCATGTCTATGTTTACAAGAACGGCAGTCTGGTGACCCAGAGCTCCTGTGTATCAGGAAAGGTAGCAAACGGCAACTATACTCCTAACGGCACCTATTCCATCACCTACAAGGAGAGGAATGGTACTCTGGTGGGTGAGGGCTATTCCTCCCCGGTGGACTACTGGATGCCCTTTAATGGCAATATCGGTATGCATGACGCCCCCTGGAGAAGCTCCTTCGGCGGTGATATTTATCTAAGGTCAGGTTCCCACGGCTGTGTGAATCTGCCCACATCCGGAGCCAAGAGTATATTTGAGAATGTGGAGAAGGGAGAAGCCGTAATCGTATATGGCGGAAAGCAATCCGTCCCTGCACCCGCCCCTGCCCCTGAACCTACCCCGGAGGATCCTAATGCACAGCCCGCGGATCCCAATGCACAGCCCGCGGATCCCAACGCACAGCCCGCGGATCCCAATGCACAGCCCGCGGATCCCAATGCACAGGTAACGGATCCCGCAGCCCAGACCACGGATCCTGCGGCTCAGCCTGCTGATCCTGCAGCCCAAACCGTCGACCCTGCGGCCCAGGCTGCCGATCCTGCGGCCCAGGCCGCCCAGTAAAGATTTCAGCTCCCTGAGGCAGGCTTTACTGTCACAGCCAGTGACCACGCGGTTCCGGCCCCACAATAAAGAGGTTACTATTATTGAGTATAAAGAATAAAAAGAAAAGTCAATTACAGCGGATTCAGGCCTATGGCCAGGATATCCTTCAGAATGATACCTACCGCAGTATGAAGCAATATGCCCAGCATGGCGATGTCTCTGTACTCGAGCACTGTATGAGAGTCGCCCAGACAAGCCTGGCATTCAGCGATTTTCTAAGGAGATTTAATATTAATGCAAATGAAAGAGAACTAGTCCGGGGAGCCCTTTTGCACGACTATTTCCTATATGACTGGCACATCCGCGACAAGGATAAAAACGAAAAATTCTTTGAAAAGCACGGTTTTACCCATGCCGCCACCGCCCTGCGCAATGCCAGCAAGGACTTTGACCTGACCCCAAAGGAAAAGGACATTATCGCAAAGCACATGTTTCCTTTGAATGTATCCAAAGTCCCTTCCTGCCTGGAATCCTGGATTGTGACCCTGTCCGATAAGTACTGCTCCCTCATTGAAACATTAGCCATGCGGCATAGGGTTCAGGGACAGGTTGGCAAAGCATAATAAAAGCGGCTGTATCCCTTTGCTTTCATTATGGAATTAGGAGCAGGGGCAGAGGCGTCTATATTAGATATGTATAAGGAATTAAAGCAGTTGGCAGAGTCCCGGCTCTATCCATTACATATGCCGGGGCACAAACGGCAATTGGATGACCCTTATCTTGGGCCCGCCATGCATATGGACATCACTGAAATCGACGGCTTTGATAATCTTCAGCACCCCACCGGAATCATCAGGGACCTGGAGCAGAGACTTGCAGAATATTTCCATGCAGACAGGGCCAGATTTCTGGTAAATGGGTCTACATCAGGGGTACTGGCCGCCATATCGGCGCTTATGGCCGCCCGCCCCCATAGCAGAAGGAAGAGAGAGAGCCGGGACAGTATTGTATATACTGCAGATAAGGTCGGGGCTCAGACAGATACCGGTAGTAAGGCTTCCCCTATACGGGGACAGGACTTCTCCCTGGCGGACAGGGATACGCTGATGTCCAAGGCTTCCCCTATACAGGGACAGGACTTTTCCCGGGCGGACAGGGATACGCTGATGTCCAAGGCCTCCCCTATACAGGGACAGGACTTCTCCCGGGCGGACAGGGGTACGCTGAGGTCCAAGGCCTCCCCTATACAGGGACAGGACTTCTCTCTGGCGGACAGGAATACGCTGAGATCCAAGGCCTTCCCTATACAGGGACAGGACCCCGGGGAGATTGGGAGCCCAGGGGATAATTGGTCAGGTGCCGGATGGGGTAAAACCCTGCTCATGGCTAGAAACAGCCACAAGAGCGCCTATGATGCCGCTTATCTCAACCGTATCGGTCTCCGCTTTCTAATGCCTGAGGAAATTCCCCTCTGGCGAATAAACGGCGGTATTGCTCCCTCCGCAGTAAAAGCAGCTCTGGCAGAGAACCCTGACATTGAAGGAGTCTTCCTCACCTCTCCCACCTATGAGGGTATTATTTCCGATATCGGCGCCATTTCAAGCATTTGTCACCAGAAGGGGCTTCCACTCATTGTCGATAGTGCCCATGGAGCCCATTTAGGCCTATATAATCCTTTCACAAAGAAATTCCGATGCCCGGACGCATTTGCAGAAGGCGCGGATCTTGTCATAGAAAGTCTGCACAAAACACTGCCCTCCTTTAATCAGACGGCAATGATCCTATACCGGGAGGATCTCATAGACCCCCGCCTAATCGAGAGATTCACCTCCCTTTTTCAGACAAGCAGCCCCTCCTATGTCTTTATGGCAGGGGCAGACAAATGCCTTGATATCATGGAGAAAGAGGGAGAAGACCTTTTTCAGGCCCTGGACCACAGACTTTCTAAATTAAAGGATCAGGTCCGCAATATGCGCCATGTGAGAATCTTTGAGGGAGAGGGGCTGCAGAGATATTCCGGTTACGGCCTGGATCCCACCAAACTCTTAATAGCCGCAGATGGAATGACCGGGCGGGAAATATACGATTTTCTAAGGCAGGAGCATTACCTGCAGCCTGAAATGGCAAGCGACAGCTTTTGCCTGGCAATGATGACAGTCATGGATAGGGAGGAGGCCTTCTCCCGCCTGACAGAAGCCCTTGTCCATCTGGAGAAAATACTGGAAGGGGGCCAGAGGGACTGCAGTGGAAATGAGGAAGTCCCGGGCCCGGATTCTTTAGAAAAAGCAGGAGGGACTGCAGTAAAGGATTTGAAAAGATCAATTGGGAAATCCTCAGATTCTGATTCAAGTGAAGAAGCGGGAGTGACTGAAGCGGGGACCTCGGACAGAGGGATTGAGGCGACCCCGGACCCGGATTCTTTAGGAGAGGCAGGAGGGACTGCAGATAAAGATAATATCTATGAAGAGGAAACCGGGACGGATAAGCTCCCGCCCTCTGCCATGACCATTTATGAGGCCCTTTCCCTTCCCGGGACAGCCCTCCCGCTTATGGAAGCGGAGGGAAGAGTTTCAGGCGCTTATGTCTACGCCTTTCCCCCGGACATCCCCCTCCTCATACCCGGAGACATCATTACCCGCTCCCAAATCCGGAGAATCACGGCAATGGAAAGCTCCGGCATCCAGATTCACGGTATGCAAAAGGGAAAAATCCTCTGCACAGAGCAGCCTACAGACAAGCTAATCTAATGATGGGAGGCAGACAGTGGACATTAAAGTAGCACAAGCCCAGCAAATCGCCCAAACAGAAGCCGCGGCTAAGCCTGCAGTCCAGGGCGGGGAAGCATTCCGCTTTGCTTTAGTGAGCCATATAGGAGAAAAGGATCTCCAGGAACGGCTTACCAGCATGATGACGGAGATTACCCAGCAGGGCCAGCTCATAAAAAAGAAAAAGGATATCCGGGACATGAAAAGATACCGGGGCCTTGTCAAGGAGTTCATGAACGAGATTCTCAACCGTTCCCACCAGTTCTCCAGAGAAAACTTTCTGGATAGGCGGGGGCGCCACAGGGTTTACGGCATTATCCGCCTCATAGACCAGAATTTGGACAGTCTGGCAGAGGAGCTCCTAAAGGAGGAGGCGGACAATATCGATGTTCTGAATAAGATTGGAGAAATTGAAGGTCTGCTAATCGACCTATTAATGTAGAAAAGAAAGCGGCGGAGCCAGAAATAGAAAATGAACCATTTCCGGGATTTGATTGGACAGGATACTATACTAACCCATTTCAAGAATGCACTAGAGAAAGACCAGGTCTCCCATGCCTATCTGCTCTATGGCGAAAAGGGAACCGGAAAGCATTCTGCCGCCTACCTTTTCGCCAGGGCCCTGCTCTGTGAAGAGAACCGGGGCAAGGCCGGCCGCTTCGAGCCCTGCAACCGCTGCCACTCCTGCAAAATGGCCCTGAGCGGCAATCATCTCGACATTATTACAGTTACCCACGAAAAGGCTTCCGTACTTGCTGTGGAGGAAATCCGTAAGCAGGTAATCAATACTATTGGGGAAAAGCCCTACGGCCCCAGAAAAATCTATATTATTCCCGATGCAGAGCTTATGAAGGATCAGGGCAAGAATGCCTTATTAAAGACCCTGGAGGAACCTCCTTCCTACGCTGTCATTATCCTGCTCTCCCGCAATAAGGAGGATATGCTTGCCACTATTATCTCCCGCTCTGTCTGTCTGCCGACCCAGCCTGTGAAGACAGAGGCCATTCAGACCTATTTGGTGGATAAATGCGGTATTCCGGAAAGCAAGGCCTACCTGCCGGCCGCCCTGGCCCAGGGCAATCTGGGCAAGGCGCTATATCTGGCCCAAAACGAAGAAATGGGGGAATTTATGGAAGACCTCATTTCTACCTTAAGGTCTGCCCCTAATATTGGCCCCTTAAAAGCCTCTGAGGCCGCAAAAAACGCCTCGGCAAAGAAGGAATTCTCAGAAACCCGGCTGGATATGATTTTGCTCTGGTTTCGGGACGTCCTATTCCTAAAGGCGGGCGGCCATAGCTCGGATCTCCATTTCATGGAGGAGCTAAAGACCTTGTCCGGCCAGGCAGAATTTTATAGCTTTACAGACCTGAACCGGATACTCAGAATGGCTGAAAAAACCGTCAGCCGGGATTATTATGATATTAACTACGAGCTCAGTATGGAACAGCTCTTCCTCTCTATGGGAGTTCCGAAGACCTAAAGACTTGCCGGAAAGAATTTCATCCTGCAGCCATACAGGAATAGGCAGGAGCTGACGGCTTGCCGGACGGCACAGCTTTCGGCAGCCATACAGGAATAGGCAAGAGCTGACAGCCTGCCGGATAAGTCTTTCATCCGGCAGCCATACAGGATTAGCAGGGAGATGACGGCTTGCCTGAGAATATAGCTTTCGGCGGCTATGCGCAGCCGCAGGGAAGACCGGAGACCTGCCGGAGGGCAACTCAAATGTAGTCATTGAATATTATCAGAGAACCAGAAGTAATTGCTTTAAGAAGAGGGAAAAATATGACAAGAGTTATTAGTGTCAGATTTCGTACGGCGGGAAAGGTTTACTACTTCTCTCCCGGAAAG
>JAILCB010000279.1 GCA_024680595.1 Lachnospiraceae bacterium
CCCGATCTTGGCCGTAATGACGGTCTTGCCCGGGGCCTGGCCTATGACCACGCCGTACTCTGAAATGGTGGCTATGGTATTATTCTTGCTCTTGAATTCCGGGAACTTATGCATGTTGTCGTCCAGAATGAAGGCCTTCTCCCCCACCTTGAGGCTGAGACCGTTTTCCTTCAGGGACGTCTCGTTGGCATATACCAGGAGCTTGTGGCCGTCGGACACATTCACGCTGACCGGGGTCTTGGACGCCTTACTTGCCATGACCTTGCCCTTTGTGATGGTGATTCCCTCGGACAGGATGTCATAGGTAAGCTTGGAGGCCTTCTTCAGGCCCTTGATCTTGACGGCCTTGGACACGTCCGCATTTATGATAAGGGTGGAATCCGCCTTGTCCGTAACCTTGACGGTGGCCTTGAAGGCCTTGCCGCCCGCATAGGCAATGACCTTGGCCTTGCCGACGCCCACGCCGTAGCAGTTGCCGGACACCACCTGGACCACGTCCTGATTGCAGGAGTACCAGGCCACCGGCACCCCGTCGGGCACGTTTTCCAGGGACAGCTCCGTCACGCCGCCCACTTGGGTCTCCGCCTTCTTGGACTTGAGCTTGGGATCAATGACTGTGGCCTCCACCGTCCCGTAGAGATCGGAGGTGAGGGTGGCGGTCCCGCTCTTTCCTACCTTGATGGTGCCCTTTTTATTGAGTTTCAGGACCTTGGGATTGGAGGACGAGGCCCCCACATCCACCTGGATCTTACTTCCCTTGACAGCATAGTACTTGCCGTCATCCCCCTTGAAGAGGGAGGACTGCTTGCCCGAGGCATTCAGCCTGTCCCAGGTATTGGACGAGGCTGTGGCGGCTGCCGCCCCACTCCCGCCTGTGGCCTCGGCCAGAGCTGCTGCGCCGGCCTCATTTGCGAGGTCTGTTATATCGCCTTCCGCTGTAGTGGATGTATCCGAAAACTCGTCTGCGGCGGCCTTCGTAGTAGCGTCCGCGGTTGTGGCCTCTCCGCTATCTGCTGCGGTAGAGACTTCCCCGTCCTCGTCCACAGCGGCCTTCGGAGTTGCGTCCGCGGTAGCGGCTACTTCCTCCCCCACCTCTTCAACCAGGCCTGAGCTCGCTTCCGTGGCCACTCCCCCCCGCAAAAACAGGCATGGAATTACCAAAGATCAGCGACGCTGCCAACACAAGCGCCAAGAACTTCCTTCTCCTGAAATGCCCAAACATACCACGACCTCCTTATGTGAAATAGTTACTTCTTTTAATTATATTCTTTAAGGCGTTAAATGTAAATCAAATAGGCAGAGTATCTCCCCTAAATTATCCGGGCAGAACATGGGCTCCTGGGCGCGGAAGGAAAAGTGTTACAGTCGCTGGCGGCGGTACGGCTCATTTAACTCTTTACTTCTCAAACCACTCCAACCTGGCTGTGTGCGTCTTTTCCTTCTCGTCATAGTCTATCCCGACGAAAAGAAGCTTCCCGTGATAGTGCTCAAGACTTTCAAAGTATTTTCTCTCCTTTATCTGATCGATTGCGCTCTCAACCCTGTCATTCCTCTTCAATTCCATAATCATGGCAGGCTTGTCAGGGTCTTCTGGATGAACCGGAATATAAACCACATCGGCAAAGCCCTTGCCCGCCGTCATCTCCCGGACGCAGGTGTAGGAGTTGAGGGCGTAGATATAGGCCAGATAAATGGCGCTGCCCAAAGCGTCCTCATTATTGTAACTCCTGTTACTGGTCACATGGATGTGGCTCTCATCGAGAGCTTTCGCCACCGCCTCGGCATCCCCGGCAATGGTCTGCTTCAAAAGCTCCTTGGAATCCTTAATAATACTTTCCGTGACCTCATAGTCCTCATCATCCTCAATGGAATAAATCCACTCCTGCCTTACCTCCCGATTGGGAATCCTGCAGGTTTCACTATCCATATCATAGGCAAGGTAACCCAGGTGTATCAAATAGGTAAATATGTCATCCCTTGACTTGAAGGAATCCATAGTATTCATATACTTACCCACTCTTACATCTACATTCTCGCCCGACAGCAGCTGGATAACGGCTTCTTTTGTCCCCTTATAATTCTCACGAATCCTATCAACAATCACCATATAAGTAGAGGTCATATTCCAGTACAGGCCGTACCTTCCGCCTGTCATGCTTTTCACCACAGACTCCGGATTGTATATCTCATATCCGTGCTGCAAGTAGCCGTCGTACCAGCTCCTGCACTCTTCATAATCCATGTCATAGCGCCGGCAGAGTTCCTTCACTTCATCGGCGGTAAAGCCCACATACTCCGCCAGCTCACCCGCATCCAGAATGGTATACTCAGAGAAATTATTGAGCTTTGACTGCACCCGGTCCCGCACGATGGGCATGATTCCTGTCAGATAAGCCAGAGATATGGCTGGACGCAGGGTCGCACTCTTAAATAAGCTGTTCAGCAGAGCCAAATATTTGTCGAAAAGTTCATATTCAACCTTTTCTCTGACAAATACATCATATTCATCCATCAGGATCACAAAGGTCTGACCGGTTTCTGTGTATATTTTCTCAATAGCATCTGCCAACGCATCCTCACTTGTGAAATGGATATCCGGAAACTCCTCCTTCATATCCCGAAGTACACGTTCCACCATCTTGTCAAATACTTTTTCCTTATTTCTGGCCTTTTGATACTCGTAATTCCAGTCCAGTTTTATCACATTGTATTTATTCCGCTTTTCCTCAAAGGAAGGGTGCCCCGCAATCTTCAAATCCTTAAACAGGTCCCTCGAATCGCATCCCTTTGAATAATACGCGCAAAGCATTTCACTGGCTATGGTTTTTCCAAACCGCCTGGGACGGGACATGCATATATATTTATTTCCCTCGTCCATCAACCTGTTTATTTCAGCTATCATCATGGTCTTGTCCACATATATTCTTGCTGACAAGATCTCCCTGAAGTTTTCAAATCCCGGATTCAAATACATACCCATAAGGAAAACCTCCCGTAAACTCCAACTATCTTTCATTATAGCAAAGGGAAGGAAATCTGCCCACCTTTTCTCCTCTTTATCATGTATCTACGCGCAAAAATCAAGATTAGGACTTTTTGCGCGTAGGCTCGGCGGTGGCGAGGGACTTCACTATATCAAACCACGATGCAGACTCCTGCCATGATAGCTCCCGCGGCCCGCTGTGTTACCTTCGGCCTGAATCGAGGGGGGAAGGTACCCCTCTCGATTCTGGCTACGCCGCTATCATCTCGCAAGCAAGCTTGCTCAATGATGAGCGGTCGCCGTAAGCCGTGGTCTGCAAGCAAGCTTGCACCACGGCTTTCGGCTCGCCGCCTACACGGAAAAGGGCCCGGAGGGCCGCCATGGAAGCGCCTGACGGCGTAACCATGCGGCTCTCCGGGCCACCTAAATTGATTCTGCTGAATTTCACCGGTTTTTTATCTTCTTGGCGAAGATGCGGCATCCCTTACCGGTTCTCTTCCTTCTTTCAGCTCTTGATGTCCTTGGTCTTGTTTGTAATTGAACTCGAGTTTATGTCTATGCTTCCCTGGATCTCGCAGGAGCTCACGCTGATGAGTCCTGTGGTCGTATCGTAGGTGACAATCGCGGGATCTTTCTGGGCGTCCTTCTTTTTATTCTTCACTTTTCTCTTTTTATCTGTCTTATCATAGATGAAGGAAAAATCATATTTATCCGACTTTCCTGAAAACACCATTTTCTTTAGGCCGTTTTCGCTATCGGACGCATTCGCCTCTGTGAGAGTGTAAGGGTATACTTCTACATGAAGTCCACTCTCTGATTTTCCAATTCCGGTCTTGGCAGCCTTTCTGTCCACCTTTGTTGCTTTTCCAAGCTCCTTTGCCAGGACCTTCGCCTTCTTCTTGTCCTCACTTGAAAGAGATTTCTTTGGCTCCCCATTTTCCATGAGAGTGAGGCCTTTTATCTGAAAATAATGATCTAGGGTATAGGTCCCGTCCCCATCCTTTATCTTCACGGTGACGACTTTTCCCTTGGTGACCGCATATTCCTCTCCCGGTGTTTGATTGGAGGACACCGTCATATGGTATATATCATAGAAGTCTTTTGACTTGCCCTTCTCGAAGGAATAAGGTATCAGACTGGGGTAACTGACCTCATGGGAGCCAATCGTTACCTTATCCATAGAAACAGAATTCGACCGCGTAATTCTGTTTCTCGCAGGTATATAGTCACTCCTAAAAATTATCTTATATAATTTTTCCCCTTCAGAATCCAGAAGAGATTCGTCATCAATTGTTTTTTCATCATCTGCCCCATTTGGTTCTAACGTGATTTCCTCGGTACTATTACAATACCTCGCTCTACAAGGGATATCCGAAAATACACTGGGAATTCTTTCACCATTTGTAAGCGAATCCTTCGACGGTATCACAGGCGCTTCTTTTCCTTCAGCAGTTGTCCTTCCAATAAGTTTAAACTCTTCTACTCCATCTTTAATATACAGGCAACCAGCTTCCTTAAAAGCGTATCCATGATTAGTCCCATCAACACTTACTGTTCCTTCCTCTATTATGAGTCGTGAAGGATCGCTCCCATATTGATCATTGAAGGTCAGTGCAGCGCCATAATCAGAATTTTTGGTCTCCGCTCTAATGTCCAGTTCACCACTCCCTTTTATGGTAACTACAGATCCATAATGTAACTGTAGGGCAAATGCATGGTTTATAGTACCGGGGGTCAGATAAATCGTATAATAAGCCGTCTCCATCTGATCTGATTCCTGACTTTGCACTCCCAAAAAAACCAATGTCCCTCTGACTTCAGCACCATTAAAAATCAAAGTTTGACTCTCTGCATCATATGAAAGATTTTCAATAATTACTTCCTCCATTGGGTTTGATGAACTAACTATCCCCGAAGGAGTAACAGTGTATGTATCGCCCTTACCAGTATCTTCGGCCTTATCCCCCGCCATGACCCTTATGCTCATGGCAGGTGAAATTATAGAAAACAATGCAAGAAATAACGATAATCTAAGAACTAACCTTTCTACTGAATACCCTTTGCTAATCATGGAATCTCCTCCTTCATACCTGCTTAATTGATATCTAAGATAACAAAATTAGTTTACCTATATAACCATTTTCAGCAAAAACCAGCTAATCGAATTACTCTAATAATATATCGGTAAAAATAGCTCTTTCCAATAGACTCCCATCCACAATTATATTCCCGTCTATGGCATGATTTACATATTCGGTACTGCCCCTCTTTAACAAATAGAGTGATTACCTTTTTCCGCAATTCCCAAGCATATCACCCCCTCATTTTTAATAAAATTATTGCTTTAGATTATTTACTTAAGTATATAGAACGAAACTCAAAACGTCAAAACATTTATTTGGTCTGGTCAAAGATAGTTTTGTTTAGGAAGGGGATGCAGTCCATACTCAATTCCGGCTCCGCCATCATCTTACCGCACAAGAAAAAAACTACACTTCCGGTATTTCCGCTTCTGGAAAGAAACTTCCCCACTTATATATCTGGCACACGGGAGACACCAGGCATTTCTAGATTCTTGATGTGTAGGGGATACCAGGCATTTCTGGATTCTTGATGTGTGGGAGACACCAGGCATTTCTGGATTCTTGCTGTGCGGGGGACACCAGGCATTTCTGGATTCTTGCTGTGTGGGAGACACCAGGCATTTCTGGATTCTTGATGTGCGGGGGATACTCATCCTCCGTCGGAAGGACTGCATATTTAGCTTTGCAGTCACACCACCAGGAAAAACTCTGCCGTGAACTCTTCTACCAGCATTCTGGGCATGTCTGCTGTGCATAAGGCTTTCTGGTCACACCACCAGGAAGAACTCTGCCGCGCCCTCTTCTACCAGCATTCCTGCCATGTATGCTGTGCATAAGGCTTTGCAGTCACACCACCAGGAAGAACTCTGCCGTGGACTCTTCTACCAGCATTCCGGCCATGTATGCTGTGCATAAGGCTTTGCGGTCACACCACCAGAAAAAACTTCAGGAGGAATATCGCCGCCAGGACATAGGTCAGGAGCGATACCTCCTTCCCTTCTCCGGAAAAAAGCTTGATTACGGCAAAGGAAATGAGGGCCAGCCCGATTCCATGGCCAACAGAGCCTGAAATCGGCATAGCAATCAGCATAATAAGGGCAGGGGCCGTCTCTGCAATATCATCAAAATCCAGCTTCTTTAATTCAGAAAGCATAATAATTCCCACATAGATAAGGGCCGGAGAAGTGGCGGCAGCAGGAATAATGGCCACAATAGGCGCAAGGAAAATGCTAAGGAGAAACAGGACTCCCGTAGTAAGCGAGGAAAGTCCGGTGCGCCCTCCCGTCCGGATGCCGGCCGCCGATTCGATAAAGGTAGTAACCGTCGAGGTACCTGTGCAGGCCCCGGCAATAGTCCCCACAGCATCCGAGGCCAGGGCCTCCTTCATTTTGGGGATCTTCCCCCGAGAATCCACCATGCCTGACACCGTCGCCGTTCCCACCAGGGCCCCGATAGTGTCAAAGAGATCCAGAATACAGAAGGTAATAATCAGGGTAATGAGTGAAAACCAGCCCATTTCCAAGAGGCCACTGAAATTAAAGTGAAATAAAGTGGTCTCAGCCATGTCCCGGAAAGGGGGCAGAAAGGAAGCCCCTGACAGGGATGCAAAGGGATTGATGCCGAGGAAAATGGCCTCTCCCGCCCAATAAATGATGGAAGAGATCAGCATTCCTATGAGGACAGCCGCTTTTCTATTAAACTTACTCAGGATAATAATAGTGAAGAGGCCGGCCATCATGGTAACGACCGTGAGAATCATCAAAGAATAAGAGGATCCCATCCTCTCCATGAGAATCTTGGGAGTCAGGGCGCCGAAAAAGTCAGACATGACGTAATAGGCCCGGCCGGTCTCGTCATAGACTCCCGCATTGGAGCCAAAGCCTATATTCATCAGCATAAGCCCGATGGCGGGAGAAATCCCCAGCCTCACCCCTTTCGGAATTCCCTCCACAATCCTGTCCCTGATATTGAGAAGGGAAAGTACCAGGAAGAAAACGCCTTCAATGAGAATGATACAGAGGGCCGCCTGAAAGGACTCCAGATAGGTCATGCCGGTCAGGGTCACGATATTAGACACCACCAGTGCAAAAAAGGAGTTAAGGCCCATGCCGGGGGCCATGGCCAAGGGCTTATTAGCGAGAAAGGCCATGCATATAGTCCCAATGGCCGCCGCGATACAGGTGGACAGGAATACCCCGTTCCAAAGGGCTGACCCCACATCAAAGCCCGTCAGGATATTAGGATTCAGGGCAATGATATAGGCCATGGTGATGAAGGTAGTGAAGCCGGAGAGAATCTCCGTCTTAACCGTAGTACCATTTTCATTGAGCTTAAAAATCTTTTCCATTTCTTTCTGTCTTTCTCACTAATACTAAGAGCCATTATCTGTTCACTATAAGGGTGCCCAGGTACTCATCGATTTCCCGCCGCCGGGACCGTCCTGAAATCTCGTTCTGTGCCTAAATCGGCCATTTTCCCTGATTTAGGCAACATCTCAAGTGATTTCCCATCATTTTCCCGCCGTCGGGCAAGCCTGCTCAGCCCATTCTGTGCCTAAATCGGCCATTTTCCCTGATTTAGGCAACTTCTCAAGTGATTTTCCCATCATTTTCCCGCCGCCAGGCAAGCCCGGACAGCCCGTTTTGTGCCTAAATCGGCCATTTCTCCTGATTTAGGCAACTTCTCAAGTGATTTCCCTTCATTTTCCCACCGCCGGACAAGCCTGCGCAGCCCGTTCTGTGCCTAAATCGGCCATTTTTCCTGATTTAGGCAACTTCTCAATTCTCCAATCATCAGAGATACAGCCAGCGGATTCCCAGGCTCTAGGCTTTCACCATCTCCAAGAGCTCTTCCTCTGATATTATGCGGATCCCCAGGGTCTGGGCCTTGGTGAGCTTGCTACCCGCGGCCTCTCCCGCCAGGAGAAGACTCGTCTTTTTGGAGACACTGCCCGTCACCTTTCCCCCGTGCCTGCGGATAAGCTCCTCCGCTTCCTTTCGGCCCATGGTGGGCAGAGTGCCTGTAACCACCACCGTCATGCCATCCAGCGCCCCGCTTCCTTCCTCACTGGGAGCCACTTCCA
>JAILCB010000287.1 GCA_024680595.1 Lachnospiraceae bacterium
AGAAGAACTGCAGATAGTAGAATGACCTGGAGTTTTGCCTAAATCCTGGAGAAAAGCAGAATTAGGCACGGGAAACATGGTTTGACTCACCGCCTCAGGGGTCTGGGCACTTGACGGTGAACTATTATCCGACAGCAGAGGTTTGCCCCGCCGCCTCAGGGACCCGGAAGACGGAAAGTGTGCCTAAATCCTGGAGAAAAGCAGAATTAGGCACAGGAACCATGATTTGTCCCACTTCCGCAGGGGTCCAGAAGACGGAAAGTGTGCCTAAATCCTGGAGAAGAGCAGAATTAGGCACAGGAACCATAATTTGCCCCACTGCGGCAGGGGTCCGGAAGCCGGAAAGTGTGCCTAAATCCTGAAAAAGGGCAGAATTAGGCACAGGAAAACATGATTTGCCACACCGCCGCAGGGGTCTGGACATTTGACGGTGAACTATTATCCCACAGCAGAGGTTTGCCCCGCCGCCTCAGGGACCCAGAAGCCGGAAAGCGTGCCTAAATCCTGGAGAAGAGCAGAATTAGGCACAGGAAATACGATTTTCCCCACCGCCTCAGGGACCCGGAAGCCGGAAAGTGTGCCTAAATCCTGAAGAAGAGCAGAATTAGGCATATTTGCGGGATTATGCACGAAAAAAGACGTCTGCCTATCAGAAGTTTATAAATAGTTAATGGTTATCGTGATATTATAGGGCAGCGAGTCAGCATAGAGGATAAGAGAGGAGTAGATTATGAGCGCAAAGGATATTAGGGATCGGCTTCAATTATTGCGGAAATCCATGGCCGAGGACGCTGTCACGGCCTATCTCATCTATACCGGGGACTTCCACAATTCCGAATATGTCAATGATTACTTCAAGGTTAGGGAGTTCTTTTCAGGATTTACGGGCTCCAATGGGACTCTCCTGGTAATGACAGGGGAGGCGGGGCTCTGGACCGACGGCCGATATTTCGTCCAGGCGGAGCGGGAGCTGGAGGGCAGTGGAATCACTCTTTACCGAAGCGGTGAGGAAAAGGTGCCTACGATTATGGAGTTTCTGGAAGAGAAGCTGTCAGAAAAAGACATTCTGGCCATTGACGGCAGGGTGGTCCAGGCCTCTCTAGGCAAGAAACTGAAAAAAATCGGCAAGAAAAAAGGGTTCAAATTATATTACAAGAAGGACTATTCTGAGGGGATATTTGTCCGGCCCCCTTTCCCTGTGAGTAAGGCAGAGCTTCTTTCAGAGGAACTGACGGGGGAAAACGTTTCTACAAAGATTAACCGGGTTTTGGAAAAGACCCGGAAGGCAGGGGCAGACGCTGTTTTCATTAGCAAATTAGACGATATTATGTGGCTCTTTAATATCCGGGGAGACGATGTGGACTATAATCCGGTTCTCATGAGCTATGCCTATTTGTCCGGGGACAGGAAGGTTCTCTTCCTGCAAAAGGAGGCGGTGACGGAAGAATTGAGGGCCGGTATGGCGGCATCTTCTGTGGAAATTGCGGACTATTGGGAGGCGGAGGCCTTTCTGTCAGACCGTGAAAAGGATCAGGGAGCCCTCCTCATGGATCCCTGTGACAGCAGTTATTTATTCTACAAGATTGCCAAGAAGCAGGGTAAGGTGATTTTTGAGGATAATCCCACGGCAGCCCTGAAGGCCGTAAAGAATCCCGTAGAGATTAGCCATATGCGGGATATCTACAGAAAGGACAGCGTGGCCCTGACCAAGTTTATTTATAGGCTGCTGAAAGAGATGGAGGAGGAGAATCCTTCTATAGAGCTCACGGAAAACGGGGCGGCGGACCTTCTTCTGCATTTCAGGCAGCAGATTCCGGAATTCCGGGGCTTATCCTTTTCTACCATTAGCGCCTATGGGGCAAACGCAGCAATGATGCACTATGAGCCCTCGGCAGAGCGGCCTGTGGACCTGAAAAAGGAGCACCTCCTGCTGGTGGATTCCGGGGGACAGTATTTCGGAGGAACCACGGATGTGACCCGGACCATTGTACTGGGTCCTATTAGCGAGGAAGAGAGAAAAGCCTTCACCTTGACTGCGGTTTCTATGCTCCATCTCCTTAATGCAGTCTTTTTCTACGGCTGCACCGGGCGGAATCTGGATATTCTGGCCAGGAGGCGGATGTGGGAGCAGGGAATGGATTATAAATGCGGTACGGGTCATGGTATCGGTTATATCCTGAATGTACATGAGGGTCCCCAGAATATCCGTTGGAAGGCTGCCGAGAATGAGGCTGTCCTGGAGGAGGGGATGGCCCTTTCCGATGAGCCCGGAGTATATAGAAAGGACGAATTCGGAATCCGGACGGAGAATATTCTTTTGGTTCAAAAGGCATTCCATACAGAGGACGGTCAGTTTATGAAGTTTGAGAATCTGACCCTGGTGCCTATTGATGACAAGGGCATAGATAGGACTATTATGACTGATGAGGAGATATCCCAGTACCTGGCCTATCAGACCCAGGTCTGTGAGGCCCTGAGCCCCTATCTCACAGAGGAAGAGAATCATTGGCTGAGGACGTATGCGGGAATCTGACCCCGGGGCTATAGCCTGGGGGAAAAGGAAGAGAATCATTGGCTGAGGACATATGCGGGAATCTGACCCCCGGGGCTATAGCTTGGCGGAAAGAGATTAGGTAAAAAATATAGAACAGTCATAGAGAATTATTTGTTTACGGATCTTTAGTGTGCTATAATAAATAATATTTTGGGACCCGTAAGGATAAAGGGGTTTAATCGTTTCCGCTTATATTTCCCATTAACCAGGGACAGAAGTTTGGCAAAAGACACAGGAATCCGGCAAAAGACACAGGAATCCGGCAAAAAACACAGTAGTCCGGCAAAAGACACAGGATTCCGTCAAAAGACACAGTAGTCTGTCAACAGACACAGGATTCCGTCAAAAGTCACTGGTGTCTGGCGGCTCTGAATTAGGAAGTATTAAGCCTGAAGCCATTAAATGGGCCTTTATGGATAAAGGATTGAGAAATAATATGATTTTCTGTGGCAGAGGAGGTTTTGCATGGCAGAAACAGAGCAGTATCGGGTTGAGGTGGTCCGTCAGGAGGATGATGACGGGATCGGGCTTTATGACCTGAATGTCTATTTGGATGAGGCTTCTTCGAGTATCCTCTTAGGAAGTGTGGTCATCTGTGATTCCCGAAGACTGACAGAGGAAAAGGAAACAGGCAAGGGGGAATTCTCCCCGGCCGTTACCTATGTGGAGTATAGTAAGACTAAGGATGTGGAGCCTGAGAAGGACATTAAGACCCGGGATATGTTTGACCTCTGCTTTGAATTTCTGGCGGGGCTGGGCGTGGAGACAGTGACCTATTGCGTGAGCCACAAGGAGAGCCCCAAGGTTCTGAAGAAGAACGGCTTTAGCCTGGAACGGGTAGATAATGGGAGCTGGTATCCTGTTTATCATTATATCCGTGAGCTGGACAAGGTCGAGGAAGAGGAAGACGACGAGGACGATGAATATAGCTGAGCTGTTGAGACTATATTTGATGATATTATAATCTCATGCCGGAGCCGTATGCCAAGGGTTCGGGGAGAATTATCCGTGAGCTGGATAAGGTCGAGGAAGAGGAAGACGACGAGGACGATGAATATAGCTGAGCTATTGAGACTATATTTGATGATAATATAATCTCATGTCAGAGCTTCGTGCCAGGGGCTTTTGGCGGATTGTGAGGAAATGAAATTTGATTAAAAGTATGACGGGCTTCGGGCGGGGCGAAGCCCAGGAGGACGGCAGGAAGTTTACGGCCGAGATAAAGACAGTCAATCATAGATTTTTGGAAATCGGCATAAAGATGCCCAAGGCACTGTCTCTTTTTGAACCCGCTATCCGTACACTGACAAAGGAATATTTGGAACGCGGTAAGGTAGACATCTTTATCAGCTATGAGAATTTGGGCGGCAAGACCGAGAACGTTCACTATAATAGCGGAATTGCCGGGGAGTATCTCAGGTACCTGAGGCTCATGAGTCAGGAGTTTGGCCTGGAGGATGACATCCGGACCTCTACCCTGGCCCGTCTCCCGGATGTTCTGACCACCGAGGAAGGGGAGTTTGACGAGGAGCAGCTCTGGCTTGTCCTGAAGAAGTCCCTGGTTCAGGCATTTCAGCAGACAGCCCAGTCCCGGGCCACAGAAGGGGAGAACCTGAAAAAGGACATCCTCCTAAAACTGGATGAAATGCGGAAAAATGTGGACTTTATTGAGGAGCACTGCCCCAAGGTGGTGGAGGACTACCGCACAAAGCTAAAGGAGAAGGTACAGGATCTTCTGGCAGATGTGCAGGTGGATGAGGCAAGACTTGTGACGGAGGTCACGATTTTTGCGGATAAGGTGGCGGTGGATGAGGAGATTGTCCGCCTGAGGAGCCATATCGACACCATGCACAGGCACTTGGAGGACGGTGGGGCCATTGGACGAAAGCTGGACTTTCTGGCCCAGGAAATGAACCGGGAGGCCAATACTACTCTCTCCAAGGCCGGGGATCTGTCCATCAGTGATGCGGCCATTGAATTAAAGACAGGTATAGAAAAAATAAGGGAACAGATACAGAATATCGAATGACGAATTTAATTAATATAGGATTTGGAAATATAGTCAATGCGGATAAGATTATTGCAGTAATCACACCGGATTCCGCTCCCTCCAAAAGGCTCATGCAGAATGCCAGGAAGGAGGGCAGTTCCATAGATGCGACTCATGGCAGAAAGACCCAGTCGGTGCTGGTGATGGAGAACAACAGGCTTGTATTCTCGGCCCTGACTCCGGAGACGATTCTGGAAAGGTTCCGAAATAGTGAATCCTAATTTGAGGGGCCGCTGTCTTTTGAGAAGACCGGGAGAATAGATTCTTGCCCCGTTGTTTCATGAGAAGACCGGGACATTAGATTCTTGCCCCGCTTGGATTGGGGATGGGGCTATTATTAATTAATAAGGGGGCATTTTTAATGCAGAAAGGAATCCTGGTGGTGGTCTCCGGGTTTTCGGGGGCCGGCAAGGGCACTGTGATGAATCGGCTGGTGGAGAGCCATGATGATTATGCACTTTCCATATCCGCAACATCCAGATTACCCCGTCCTAATGAAAAAGAGGGCGTTAATTACTTTTTTAAGACAAGGGAAGAGTTTGAGTCCATGATTTCCCGGGATGAACTCATAGAGTACGCCGAATATGTGGGGAATTATTATGGAACACCGAAGTCCTTTGTGGAAGAGAGACTGAATGAAGGCAAGAATGTGCTTCTGGAGATTGAAATCCAGGGTGCAATGAAGGTTAAGAGCACCTTTCCGGAGGCAATCCTTATATTCATAATGCCGCCCAGCGCCTCTGAGCTAAAGCGGAGGCTGGTTGGCCGCAGTACGGAGTCGACAGAGGAGATTGACCGCAGAATGAATCGGGCGGTTCAGGAGTCACAGGGTATTGAGTATTATGACTTCATCCTGGTGAATGATGATGTGGACAGGTGTGCGGCCAGACTCCATGGCATTGTGGAGGCCGTGAGCTGTACATCCAGACGGCAGGCCGGCTTTATAGAGAGAATCCGTCAGGAGCTAAAGGAAATGGCGGGCGGGGCAGAATGAGCAGGGCTTTTCTGACAGACATTAGGCCGGTTTTATAGAGAGAATCCGTCAGGAGCTAGAGGCAGTCTTTTCTTGAGTTATTTGTAACAGCCGAGAGGCATGATGATTTCATATATAATTTTAGGAGGTATGAATGTTACATCCATCTTATGGAGATTTAATGAAGGCAGTTAATTCTGAGGTTGAGGAAGGGGAGGCACCTATCGTAAACAGCCGTTATTCTATAGTGCTCGCCACCGCAAAGAGGGCGCGTCAGCTGATTTCGGGGGATGATCCCCTGGTTTTCCCTAAGGGCAGGAAACCCCTGGCCGTTGCCATTGATGAGCTTTATCAGGGCGAGCTGAAGATAGCTAATTCGGATGAGGAAATGGATAATGTAGAAGGGGCTGCGGAAGAATCTGTCAAGGCTTCCGATAGTCAGACAGACCATGTGGACATTTCTGAGGCCGGGACGGAGCAGGGTCAGGACTCGGCTAATGAGGCCGCGGCGGAGCAGGAACAGGACTCAGCTAATGAGGCCGCGACAGAGCAAAGCCTGAATTTAGCTGATAAAGAAGAGGCTAAGGCTGAGGTTATCGAGGATATTGCGGATAGCGAGGACGAGGCTGATGAGGTTGTAGAGGCGGAAGTGACCGCTGAAGAGGCTGCCGCCGCAGAGGCAATTGAGGAGGCGGAGGGGGGTTCTGAAGCCCCTGAAGACAATGCCTGATACCAGGATCCTCTACATCTCACTGGGCTGTGACAAGAATCTGGTGGATTCGGAGCAGATGATAGCCCTCCTGAAAAAGAATGGTTATAGTTTTACAGATGATGAGGCCGAGGCGGATGTAGTAATCATTAATTCCTGCTGTTTCATTGGAGACGCCAAGGAGGAGAGCATTGAGGCTGTTCTCCAGGCCGGGGAGCTGAAGAAGTCGGGGCAGGTGAAATGCATTATTCTGACCGGCTGCCTGGCAGAGCGCTATGCGGATGAGATTCGTAAGGAGCTGCCGGAGGTGGACGCTATTGTGGGCACCACCGCCTTTGATCGGATAGCGGATGTTATGGATTCCGTATTAAAGGGTGAAAGACCAACGGTTAGAGAGGATATTAACCGTCCGCTTTACATGGAGGGGGCTCCGGAGCTCACGGCTGGCGGCCATTATGCCTATCTGAAGATTGCCGAAGGCTGTGATAAGCGCTGCACATATTGTATTATTCCCAGTGTAAGGGGGCAGTACCGCAGTGTTCCCATGGAAAAGCTCCTGTCTGACGCAAGGCTGCTTGCCAAGAGGGGCGTGAAGGAGCTGATTCTGGTGGCCCAGGAGACTACGGTCTATGGAATGGACCTCTATGGCAGAAAGGCTCTGCCGGAGCTGCTAAAGGCCCTCTGCCAGATTGAAGGGTTCCGATGGATCCGCCTTCTCTACTGCTACCCGGAGGAGATTGATGAGAATCTAATTCAGGTGATCCGGGAGGAAGAGAAGGTCTGCAAGTACCTGGATTTGCCCATACAACACATATCGGACAGGATTCTGAAGCGCATGGGCAGGCGTACTAGCGGGGCGGATATTAAGGCTCTGATTCATAGACTCAGAGAGGAGATTCCCGGTATTGCTCTTAGGACCACACTGATTTCAGGCTTTCCCGGGGAAAACCAGAAGGATCATGAGGAGCTTCTGGAATTCATTAAAGAAGCCAGATTTGATTTTCTGGGCTGCTTTGCCTATTCCAGGGAAGAGGACACTCCGGCTGCTGACTACCCTGATCAGGTTCCGGAGGAAATCAAGGAGAAACGCCGGGGTGAAATCATGGAGACCCAGCAGGAGCTGGCCTTTGAGCGGGTCCGTTCCCAGACGGGGCAGAGGTTTGAGGTCATGATCGAGGGCAGGATTCCTGAGGATCATGTATATGTGGGCAGAACGGAAAGGGATGCCCCTGATGTAGATGGCTACGTGTTTATATCGGACCCGGAGAATGGTCCTACTCCGGAATGGATGACCGGGGACTTTGTAACGGCCGAAATTATCGGCGCAAATGGATATGATTTAATAGGGGAGGTGTTGGAATGAATTTACCGAACAAGCTTACCATGCTTAGAATCATCTTAATTCCATTTTTCATCGTTGTCCTGCTGACCAATTGTGCGGGAGAATACTCCAAATGGATAGCCATTGGGATTTTCATTGTGGCCAGCCTTACGGATTTATTTGATGGAAAGATTGCCAGAAAGTATAATTTGGTAACGAATTTCGGGAAATTTATGGATCCGCTGGCGGACAAAATGCTGGTGAATTCCGCTCTAATCTGTCTGACCTCCATGGGGCTTTTGCCGGCCTGGATGGTTATTGTCATTGTGGCCAGGGACTTTGTGGTCAGCGGTTTCCGGCTGGTAGCCGCCGAGCAGGGAAAGGTCATCGCCGCTAATTATTGGGGCAAGTTCAAGACCGCATCTCAGATGGTGATGATCTGCCTTGTAATTGCCAATATTGACCACCCGGTCATGAGGATAGTCACTGAGGTTTTCAAGTGGATTGTGGTTGCCCTGACTATTATTTCCATGGTAGTTTATATCGCCCAGAATATTAATGTAATGAAAGAGCCTGAATGATTTCTAGTTTGATTTGAAATTTTGCACATGTGACGGGATAAGTTACGAGACCAGTGACGGGTTCAGTGATAGAACATGTGATAGGACCAGTGACGGGACCAGTGACAGAACATGTGACAGGACAATGACGAGAAAAGTGACGGGACCACTGACGGAACATGTGATAGGACCAGTAACGGGACCGGTGACGGGATCAGTGACAGAAGATGTGATAGGATAAGTGACGGGGCATGTGACAGGAATTTGAGAGGAGCCAGTAGCAAATGAGTGATTCAGACATAGGAGATAAAACGGATAATACCATGACCGCGTTTTTCAAGCTCTGCGGCATAAAGGAGAATAAGCTGAAGGAGACCCTGGCGGATTTGATTGAGAAGAAGAATCCCGCGATTGAATTAGATTTTCATGAGGGGGAGGCCTCCCTTAGGATTAGTTCTGAGGCGGAAGGGGAATTAAGTGCCAAGAAAATCCTCAAGCAGTGCGTCAAGGAGGTTAAGAACCGTCTTGGTGAGATGATATATTCCACGGACGAAAACGAGACCCTGGAGGGTGTGGTTGTTAATCTCCTAAAGGAGAGTGATTATACCCTGACTACAGCGGAAAGCTGCACCGGGGGCATGTTTGCCGCCAGGATTATTAATGTGGCCGGGGCTTCGGACGTTCTGAAGGAAGGCTTTATCACTTACTCCAATAAGGCGAAGCGGAAGTATTTGGGCGTGAAAAAGCGGAGTCTGGATAAATTCACGGCTGTCAGTGAGCAGGTGGCAAAGGAGATGGCAAAGGGCGTCTGCGATAATACAGAAGCGGATTGCAGTATTGCCATTACCGGTCTGGCAGGTCCCGACGGCGGCAGTGACAAGCATCCCATTGGCCAGGTCTTTATTGGCTGTACCGTTAATAAGAATACGGTTGTAAAAGAGTATAAATTTGCGGGAGACAGGCAGGCTATCCGTATGTACGCCGTAACGGAAGCACTTGCCCTTTTGAGACTATGCCTCTTACAGAACTTTTCTGAAATCACTTTTGGAGAGGGAAAGAAGAAGAAATAGATATATTTAGGCCATTTCGGCTAGGGTCTGACCCTTTTCACTCCTGTTTTCCGCTAGAAAGCATTCTGATGCAGACTGTCTTTTTCGCGGGGGACAGGAGTTTTTCTATTGGATCAGAGAGATAGAGAGGGGGTAATATTATGACTTTATTGGAATTGGAGAACCTGATTGAGGAGAAGCAGTATCAGGATCTCCGAACGGAAATGGCAGAGTTAAATGAAGCGGATATAGCCGATATGATGGAGGAGCTGCCAAAGGAGAGGCAGATTCTGGTATTCCGTCTGCTTCCCAAGGACATGGCGGCAGATGTTTTCTCCTTTCTGCCCACCGATGTGCAGCAGGAAATTATTACCTCACTGACCGATGCCGAGGCCACTAATATTATTAATAATCTGATGGCGGATGATGCCGCCGATCTGATGGAGGAGATGCCGGCCTCCATCGTGAAGAAGCTCCTGTCCAATGCCAGTCCGGAGGCCAGGAGGGATATTAATCACCTCTTGAAGTTCCCGGAGGATTCGGCCGGCTCCATTATGACGGTGGAGTTTGTGGATTTGAAGGAGGATCTGACGGTGGAACAGAGCCTGGTCCGGATTAGGAGGATTGGTCTGGACAAGGAGACCATTAACACCTGTTATGTTTTGGATAACCGCAGGAGGCTAATCGGGATCGTGCCCCTCAGAATGCTGATTCTAAGCCCTCCTGATACCCTGATAAGTGAGATAATGGAGGAGAATGTCATTTCTGTGGAAACCCTGACGGACCAGGAGGAAGTGGCCCAGATGATTTCCAAGTATGACTTTATGTCCATTCCCGTGGTGGATTCGGAAAACCGGCTGGTGGGCATCATCACCGTCGATGATATTGTGGATATCATTCAGGAAGAGGCTACGGAGGATATCCAAAAGATGGCGGCTATTGTGCCTACCGATGAACCCTATCCCAAAATGACGGTCTTCACCATTTGGAAAAAGAGGGTGGGCTGGCTGCTGCTTTTGATGATTTCCGCCACCTTTACCGGCAAGATTATTACGGCCTATAATGATGCTTTGGGCAGCTTTATTATTCTCACGGCCTTTATCCCAATGCTCATGGACACCGGGGGAAACTGCGGGTCCCAGGCCTCTACCACTATAATCAGGGCCCTGTCCCTTCAGGAGATTGAATTTGGGGATTTGGGAAGGGTTTTAATAAAGGAATTTGGGGCGGCTATATGCTGCGGCGCCACCCTGGCCGTGGCCAATTTCTTCAAATTAATCATAGTGGATGGAGTCACGCCTATTGTAGCCTTTGTGGTTTGTCTGACCCTGGTAGTTGCGGTTGTCTGCGCTAATATAGTGGGCAGCGCCCTACCTATGTTTGCACGGAAACTGGGCTTTGACCCGGCGGTCATGGCTTCGCCCTTCATAACGACTATTATTGATGCGGTGACCCTGTCCATTTATTTCGTATTGGCAACCCACATCCTGCATCTGGCCACCTGAGGCAAGAGGAATATGGTTTTCAGCCAATTTGGTGGGGCCTTATTTGCTTTCGTGAGGGTATGAGAGGCAAGAGGGGCAGACACCGGAGCCTTGTCCCTTTAGGGATAGCGGCGTTTGTCTATCGCAGAGCCGCCGAGATGAAATTTTTCGGCTAAAGCCGAACGGCGGCTCGCGGACGGAGAGGGTGCGATTTGCATCTTCCCTACTCGATTGAGGGGGAAAGGCCTGAGCTCTGTCTGTGCCCCCTGGAATGATGGCATTTTGTGGGCTTCATTTGCTGAAATCGAAAAATACTTGCAAAAAGGATATTGACAGATTTTCCTTATCTGTATTAGAATAGCCCCGTACGCATAAACCCTGTGCCATGTGTCAGCCTCGGAAAAAGCGTGCGAACCAATAATTAAAGAAAGGAGGACTGATAAAACATGGCGAATATCAAATCCGCGAAAAAGAGAATTCGAACCAGCGAGAAGAGAGCGGCTCGGAATAAATCCCAGAGATCTGCAGTCAAGACGGCTATGAAGAAGGTTTATGCCGCTGTTGACGCTAATGATAGAGAAGCTGCTGATGCAGCCCTGAAGAATGCA
>JAILCB010000289.1 GCA_024680595.1 Lachnospiraceae bacterium
AATAATCTAATGAAGCAGGCCCAGAGGATGCAGAGACAGATGGAGGAGAGCGCAAAGGAGCTGGAGACCATGGAGTTTACGGCATCCGCAGGGGGCGGCGTGGTCAAGGCTACGGTCACCGGCAAGAAGGTGCTGACAAAGATTTCCATTGACCCGGAGGCTGTGGACCCGGAGGATGTGGAGACTCTGGAGGATTTGGTTGTGGCAGCGGTTAATGAGGCCATGAAGCAGGCGGATGAGGCGTCCGCGGCCTCTATGAGCAAGTTCTCCGGCGGTCTTGGCGGCCTTATCTAATAAATGTCGGACTTTGGGACTCTTTCCTAGAGGACACCAAAGCGTGATCGGGGTGAGTCTTTGAAATACCAAGCGGGACATTAATGCTGTGGGTCTGGCGGCCTCATCTGATGAAGGTCGGGGCATAGAAATTCACGGCTGCGAGGACTGCGAGGATTGCGAGGATTGGGCCTGTCGGTCCTATCTGTTGAAGGTCGGGGCATAGGATCCGCGGCTTCGAAGGCTGCGAGGATTGGGCCTGGCGGTCCTATCTGTCGAAGGTCGGGGTATAGGATTCGCTGCTTTGTGGACTGCGAGGATTGGGTCTGGCGGCCTCGGGAGGGCGGAAAAAGAATGCCGCCGATATGAAAGAGAAGGAATTTTACTGTAAATAATGGAACTATATGCCGGGAAAATTAATAAGTTAATAGAGGAGCTGTCTGCCCTGCCGGGAATCGGCGTGAAGTCGGCAGGCAGACTCGCTTTCTATCTCATTAATGAGCCTGAGGAGCATGTAAAACGGCTGGCGGATGCTATGCTGGACGCAAAGCGCAACATCCGCTATTGTAAGGAGTGCTTTACTCTGACGGATCAGGAGCTGTGTCCAATCTGCAGCAGCCAGAAAAGGGATCACAAAACCATTATGGTGGTGGAAACCACCAGGGACCTGGCGGCCTATGAGAAGACAGGCAAGTATGAGGGCGTCTATCATGTGCTCCATGGAGCAATTTCCCCTCTTCTGGGCATCGGACCCGGTGATATCAGGCTAAAGGAGCTGATGATTCGGCTGCGGGGGGAGGTGGATGAGGTGATTATCGCCACCAATTCCAGCCTTGAAGGGGAAACCACGGCTATGTATATCAGTAAGCTCATTAAGCCTACGGGAATTCGCTGCAGCCGCATTGCCAGCGGGGTTCCTGTGGGAGGGGATCTGGAGAATATCGACGAGGTAACCCTTTTACGGGCCCTGGAAG
This sequence comes from Lachnospiraceae bacterium, assembly GCA_024680595.1. Lineage (GTDB taxonomy): Bacteria > Bacillota > Clostridia > Lachnospirales > Lachnospiraceae > NK4A144. The sequence continues at coordinate 1,248 of JAILCB010000289.1, forward strand.
GCCGGACACCCCTGTGACTGCACGGGAAGACCCTGCAGAATAATGGGGAAGTGACCTTACAAGGACAAGGGGAGGCCAGACACCCCTGTGACTACGCCGGAAGACCCTGCTGAATAATGGGGAAGCGACCTTACAAGGACAAGGGGAGGCCGGACACCCCTGTGACTACGCCGGAAGACCCTGCAGAATAATAGGGAAGTGACCTTACAAGGACAAGGGAAGCCCTGCTTGGCGCTGAAGAAATAATTATCCTGAAAGGATGATGAGATGCTCCTTTTGGAAATTCTGCCTTTTGAAGGAAAGACAGGATGCCGTCATGAAAGAGAGCCCATATGCATATACGGTAATGGGCGGAATATGAGGATTATGACATGAATATTGACTGTAAGCAGTTTGGACAGACCACAGACAGAAAGGATATTTTTCTCTATACCCTGACAAACCGGAATGGAATGAAGGTTTCTGTCTCTGAATTTGGGGCCATCATCACTTCTATCATTGTTCCTGACAGAAACGGAATCATGGGTGAAGTGGTTTTGGGTTATGACAATGTTGAGCCCTATTTTGATAATCGCGAGTGTTTCGGGGCTACCATTGGGAGAAGCGCTAACCGGATTGCGGGTGCTTCTTTTGAATTGGACGGGAAGACCATACTACTCCTAGCTAATGAAAATGGAAATAATCTGCATACGGATAAGCAGAATGGCTTTCACAAAAAGCTGTGGACATCCATGCCCGATGAAGGCAGAAATTGCGTATCGATGACCTATATTAGTTCGGATGGGGAGAATGGATTTCCCGGCACGCTGAATATGAAGATCACATTTCTCCTTTCGGATGAAAATGAGCTGTCCATTCATTATGAAGGAATGTGCGATAAGAAAACTCTGATTAATTGCACTAATCACAGTTATTTCAATCTCTCGGGGAAGGGGGGGACAGATATCCTGGATCATTATGTCCAGATTGCGGGAACGGCTTTCACACCCACCGGAGCGGACTCCATACCTACCGGAGAGATCCTGCCGGTGGCGGATACACCCCTGGACTTCAGGAGGTTTGCCCGGGTAGGGGATAGAATTGACAGTGATTTTGAACAGATTCAGATGGCGACCGGATATGACCACAATTTTGTGCTGGATTTGTTCTCTGCACCGGCGGCCTCTGTTCAGGATAGAAAGAGCGGCAGGTGTATGGATGTGTTCACGGATTTGCCGGGGCTTCAGTTCTATTCCGGCAACTATATCCGGGAGGGACTGGTCGGCCATGGCGGCGCGGTTTATGGCAGGCGGTGCGGCCTGTGCTTTGAGACCCAGTATTTCCCCGACAGCGTTCATCACAAGGAATTCCGGAAGCCTATTTTTAATCCCGGGGAAAAATATGATACGACGACAGTTTATCGGTTTGGAACCTGTGGAGAATGAGGTGCAGGAATTGAAAAGGACTTTTTGAATTAGATGGCGGATTTGGAAGTTGTAAAAAGTGAAAGCAAGGAGAGCTTTGCGCAAAAGGTTTTCCGCCACCGGGCGGGAATTGTCATACGGTGGGTTTTGGCCATTGCCGTGGTGGTCGGTATTGTTTTCTGGCTAAAATATCAGGCAGACACCAAGGTTTATACCGGTTATGAGATCCTTACCAAATCCCTGCGTTCCGATGCGGATAACTCCAAGTATATGGTATACAATCATCATATTCTGAAGTACAGCCAGGATGGTGCGGAGGCCTTTGACGGGACGGACTCAACCATATGGAATGTCACTTATGAAATGCAGGATCCCAAGGTGGCCACCTGTGGGGATTATGTGGCTATGGGAGATGAAGGGGCTACGGAAATTATTGTGATGGATCCCACCGGAAAGCAGACATCCATCCGGACCAAGCTCCCCATTCTCAGCTTTTGCGTTGCCAGGCAGGGGGTTGTGGCCGCTGTGTTACAGGATGGCAGTTCATCCCGGATTAATCTCTATGACAGGGAGGGCAATCTGCTGGCCGGGTTAAAAAGCACCATGGGGAAAAGCGGTTATCCTATTGACCTAAGTCTCTCCCCTAACGGGACAATTCTTGCTGTGTCCTATGTGCGTATGGTCAAGAATGAGATTCGCTCTTCTGTGGCTTTTTATAATTTCAGCGATGTGGGACAGAATGAGATTGACCATTATGTAAGCGGTTATGATTATGACGGGACGATTATTCCCAGGATTCGCTTTTTGACGGATAGTGCCGCGGTGGCCATTGGGGACGATCGGATTGTTTTCTATACCGGTTCCCAGAAGCCTGAATTGAAGACGGAGATCCCTTTTAATAAGGAGATTCAGAGCGTTTTCTATGGGGATGATGGCACGGTCGCCCTAGTTTTCCGTTCGGAAAGAGGTGGCAGTTACTATCGGATTCATCTCTATGATACGGACGGGGAAGTCCTTCAGGAGCAGGAATTTACCCTGGATTATACGGATATCCAGATCTCCAACGGCCTGATTATTATATATAATGACTTACTTTGCCAGATATTCAACCGGAGCGGTCTATCCCGTTTTGAGGGGGTCTTTGAAGATCCGGTATTATTAATGGCACCTACGGATTCTGTATCCAAATATATTTTGATTAACCGGAATATGACACAGCGCATACAGCTGGATTGAGATGTGAATTTTCGAATGCGGCAAGGAAGCGCATTCGGAAATTCCGTGCTCTGCGCGGGACACGTCACTTGCCTTGCAAGAGCCCGGATAGGTACTATTGAATTTAGTAAGGAGTTTTATGGTTAGAGGCAGATTTTTTGAATTGGGAATTATATGGTAGGAAACATTACAGTAGTAATTATAGCATTAATATTACTTTTATTTACATTATATGGGGCGAGGAAGGGCATTATTCAGGTGGTTTTTTCTCTGGGTTCCACCCTAATCGCCATGTGGCTGGTATCCTATCTGACTCCCTATGTCACGGATTTTCTGAAGGAAAGGACCGGGGTCTATGATACGGTTTATGAGCAGATTTCGGGGGCCTTTGCGGAGGAGAATGCCAAAAGGGATAATACTATCCTTGAGAATCAGATTGTCACTATAGAGAGTTATTCCATACCGGATCCCCTGAAGACGCTTTTGAAGGATAATAATACGGAAGAGGTTTATCAGAATCTGCTGGTGTCTATTTTTGAAGACTATGTTTCCACTTTCCTGACCGATCTTCTCCTAAACATTATTGCCTATATCTTTACTTTCCTCATAGTCATGGTGATTCTGCGGCTGATTATCCGTTCTATGAATCTGCTGGATAATCTGCCCCTCCTGCATGGAATGAATCATTTTGCCGGAGCCCTGGCGGGTTTCGCAGAGGGGCTTATTGTGATCTGGCTAATATTCCTCTTCATGACGGCAATTATAGGGACGGAGACCGGGCAGAGGTTCTATGCCATTGTTCAGGGGAATCCCGTGCTGCGTTTTCTATATAATAATAATATTTTCTTTCATTTGCTTCGAAATTTTCATATTGGATTTCAGCTTTAGGCCGAAATCCCGGAAATGGTTAACTGCCTATGGGTTTTACTAATATTATTAAAAGAATATTCAAAAAGGAGCACTGGGGAATGCCTGGTATGAATGGGCGTTTTTTCTGTACGGAGGAGTGTGACGGCTGTGGGGAATGCTACCGCAATTGCCCTACAGGCCATATCCGGATGGAGAACGGCAGGCCGGTCTGGCCTAAGGGCTGCCTAATGTGTGCGGCCTGTGCGGATGTCTGTCCCATTCACGCTATCCGCTTTGGTACGCCCCAGCAGATTGAAGCCTATAGGAAGAATGAAGGCCGGGATAAGCTGCCCCTTTCGGAGCCCTTGCCCAGGAGGGAGAGGGAAGACAAGGATTCCACGGAATCCTGACGAGAAGAGGGGCGTCCGGCGGCAGGAGAATCCGGGTCAGCCGGCGGACCAATGCAGGAGCCTATTAAACAAGGGGCTTTTCTGTGGCCTGAAGCGGTACAGGGCTTCGGTTTGGCAAGTGCAGGGGCCTATTAAAGAGGGATCTTTTCTGTGGTTTGAGGAGATGCGGGAGCATTTGATGGACAAGTGCAGGAGCCTTTTAGACAGGGGTTGTTCCTGTGGTTTGAGGAGATGCAGGGGTATTTGATGGATGAATGCAGGAGCCTATCAGGCAGACTTCCATGGGGCTTCTGCTGATAGTTTATAGGGAATCGGGCGGTTAGTATTTTGAGTGGGGATAGATTATGGAGTCTTATCGGACTATCGGAAAGAGCGGGGAAGGCGAAATAGTAGAGAAAAAGTCCCGGTTTATTGGGGAAATTCATGCGGTGACTTCCGGGGAAGAGGCTCTGGAACGGCTGACGGCTGCCAGGAAGAAGTATTATGACGCCAAGCATCACTGCAGCGCCTATGTCCTTTTGGGTTCCGGAGGTCGGTCGGATACGGAGCACGCCTCGGATGACGGGGAGCCCTCCGGCACGGCCGGCCGTCCTATTCTGGAGGTCTTGAAGGGGGCCGGCATCAAGGACGCGGTTCTCATTGTTACCCGTTATTTCGGAGGGACCCTGCTGGGAACGGGCGGTCTTTCCAGAGCCTATACAGCCTCCGCCAAGGCGGCTTTGGAGGCGGCGGAAATCCGGGAAATGAGACAGATGATTCCCCTTACAATGGACTTTCCCTATGCAGGAGAGGGGGCAGTCAGGAGATATCTGTCCCGGCTGGGGCTTTTTCCTGCGGACAGCAGCTATTCGGATAAGGTCTCCTTTCTGGTTTACGCAGAGGCGGCAGAGGCAGAGAAGAACATGCAGGAGCTTTCCGATTTGCTTTCGGGTCAGATAAATATATCCGCCGGGGAGGCGGAGTATCGTGAGGCGGCAGGATAAGGAAAGCATGCCCGGTAGTTTTAGCTGAGAGCGAACTGAATTCCGTAAGGCGGTGGAGCTTCTTATTAAAGGAGAATAGCAGGTCAGGCGGTGGAGCTTTTGTAAGGAATGTCGATATTCCATGATGAGGTGATGACTATGTCCGGTAGGATGGGGGCCGTTATTGTGGCCACAGAGATGTCAAAGCGGATAGAGCAGTTTGAGCATATCATGAAAGAGGGCAGTCTGACCTTCGCGGAAAGGGTTGTTCTGAACTTCAGAAGCGCCGGAATCCGGGATATTGTCATGGTAACAGGATACCGGGCAGAGAGGCTGGAGAAAGCCCTGAGCCACTTGGGCATAGTTTTCCTGAGAAATGAGGAGTATGAAGGGGCCGGTATGCTGGATTGTGCCAAGCTGGGCTTTCGCTATCTCATGGATAGGACGGACCGGGTCTTTTTCTGCCCCGTGGATGTTCCCTTCTTTTTGGAAAAGACGGTTAGACTGGAGATGGAGAGAGAGGAGCCGGTGGTATTTCCCATTTGCTCTAATCAGCTAGGCTACCCCATCCTGTTCTCTTCTTCATTGATAAACGGTTTACTGAAATATCAGGGGGGCGGGGGATTAAAGGAAGCTTTGGATTCCCTGGGACTTGAGAAAATCTGTTATCTGCCCGTGGATGATGAAGGGGCGGTGATGGACAGCGACACAAGAGAGCAGATCCAATATCTCATGGAGCTGCATAACGCGACCCTAATGCGGGCTGAAACCAAGGTTTTCCTGTCAAATGTCAGAACATTTTGCGGTCCGGGCACCGTTACCCTATTAAAACAGGTGGATTCTCTGGGCAGTGTTTCGGAGGCCTGCAGCAAAACCGGGATTTCCTACAGTAAGGCCTGGAAGCTTATCCGAAATGCGGAGAGGGAATTGGGATTTCCGGTTGTCCGCCGCATGGCCGGGGGCAGGAATGGAGGAGAGTCCCAGGTGACAGAAGAGGGAAGAAGAATGATAGAACTCTATGAAATATTAGAGAGAAGAATAAGTGAGGCCGCGCAAAAGGAATTTTGCGATCTTTTTTTGAAGAGCGAGTTATTTTCAAAAAGCAGTCGTAATAAATAATCAGACGCGGCGGAAAGGAAAATATGAAAACAGCAATTTATGGTAGTGGACAGGCGGCAAAAATCGCAATTCGGTGGTTTCCCTTTGCAGGGGAGCTTGTAGGGGTCATTGATCCGGACCCGGAGGAGGGAAAGACATACTTTGGTTTTCCGGCTCTTTCCCTGGAAAAGGCGATGGAAAATCAGACGGAGAAGATTATTATTGCCGAATCAGAGGCAGACTCCATCAGGGATATCCGCGAAATGCTGATTAATAGCGGATTTAAGGGAGAGATTCAGGATTTTGGACAGATTAAGGAGAATCAGGACATCCGTTTATCTGTCCTTAGGACATTGAGGGGGCAGATGGAATACTGGCAGATCCAGGGAGATATAGCTGAGCTGGGAGTCTACCGGGGGGATTTTGCTAAGGAGATGAATGAGATTTTTCCTGATAGAAAGCTTTACCTCTATGATACCTTTACGGGTTTTGACAAGAGGGATCTGGAAAGGGAAGTAGAAAGGACCGGCAAGGATAATTTCAAGGATTATTCAGATACCAGCGTGGAAAGAGTCAGGGAGATTATGCCTTATCCCGGACAGGTTGCTTTCATGAAGGGACATTTTCCGGAGAGCGCCAAAATGGGTGAGAAAGAGCCCTATATCTTTGCCCTTGTCAGTTTAGACGCGGAGCTCTATGCCCCGACAGAGGCCGGACTCCGTTACTTCTGGCCCAGACTGAACTTTGGCGGAGTAATTCTCCTTCATAATTATTATTGCAGTGCAAGTCCCGGAGTGAAGAGGGCGGCCGATCTATTCTTTCATTCAAAGGGAGTATTCCCCCTGCCTATGTCGGATCTCAAGGGTACTGCCATGATAATAAAGCAGGGAGGGGCAGGATGAAGCAGGTGAAAACCACAGAAGCTGTGGGTCAGATGCTCTGCCATGATATTACCCAGATTATACCGGGAGAATTCAAGGGGCCTATATTCCGGAAAGGCCATATTATTGCGGAAGAAGACATCCCGGTACTACTGAGTGTAGGAAAGGATAGTGTCTTTATCTGGGAAGTCAACGAGAATATGCTGCATGAGAATGATGCCGCCCAGGTTCTGTATGATATATCGGCTTCTGACCATATGCACCCTTCTGAAACCAAGGAGGGCAAGATTGAGCTCATTGCGGATATGGACGGGCTCCTAAAGGTGGATAGGAAGCGACTGCTTGCCGTGAATTCCCTGGGAGAAATGATGATTGCCTGCAGGAGGGGGGATACGCCTATCCGGGCCGGTCAGAGAATAGCGGGGACTCGGGTCATTCCCCTCATTATTGAGAAAGAGAAGATGGAGAGGGCTAAGGAGGCGGCGGAGGGAGGACCAATCTTCCGGATTCTGCCTTTTCAGAAGAAGAAAGTGGGTATAGTCACTACAGGAAATGAAGTCTTCTATAGCAGGATTGAGGATAAGTTCACCCCTATCGTAATTGAGAAGCTGGAGGCCTATGGAGCGGAGATTTTTGGCCATGAGATTACGGACGACGATACGGAGAGGGAGATAGGCTGTATTCACAGGCTCTTAGATAAGGGCTGTGATATGATTCTCTGTACCGGGGGAATGAGCGTGGATCCTGACGACCGGACTCCCTATGCCATAAGGGAGGTGGCCGACCGGGTGGTGTCCTATGGGGCGCCGGTTCTGCCCGGAGCCATGTTTATGGTGGCCTATCTGGAAAGAGAGGGAGGGCGGATTCCTATTTGCGGTCTGCCGGGCTGTGTCATGTTTGCAAAGAGGACTATATTCGATATCCTTTTACCCAGATTAATGGCGGATGATGAGATTTTCAAAGAGGAGATAGATGCCCTGGGAGAAGGGGGCCTGCTCTAGGACGGCTGGAATTCAGCTGAAAGGATGAATGTGAAGCTGTTCTGCTTGCGGTTGGAATACGGCTGAAAGGATGAATGTGGAGCTGTTTTGCTTGCGGCTGGAATACGGCTGAAAGGATGAATGTGGAGCTGTTCTGCTTGCGGCTGGAATACGGCTGAAAGGACGGCTTTGGGGCCGGCCTGCTAAGGGGCGGAATTATGACCAGGGATGGTTCTTGAAGTCCTATTTGATGTAAAAAGAGAAAGGAGAGACTATTTGCTTTCTCCTTGATGTTTGGAGGCACTATGAGGGATCCATATGGCAGAAGCATAGATTATATGCGGCTATCCATTACCGATCTCTGTAATCTCCGATGTAACTACTGTATTCCGCATGGGATCTGTCGGGTTCCTATGAGGGAGATATTGACATACGAGGAAATTCTGGAGATTGTCGAGACGGCAGTATCCTTAGGTATCACAAAATATAAGGTAACAGGAGGGGAGCCTCTTGTAAGGAGGGAAGCCCTTTCCTTTATTAGAAGATTAAAGGAGGTAGAGGGCCTTAGTCAGGTAACCATGACAACAAATGGCATCCTCCTAAAGGAGAAGCTGGAGGAACTGAAAGGAACCGGACTGGATGGCCTTAATATTTCTCTAGATACCATGAATCCTGACACATATTGCAGGATCACAGGCTTCCCCGAGTTTTCCCGGGTTCTGGATGGTATCTACGCATCGGTTGAAGCGGGGATTCGGACAAAGGTGAATGTGGTGCTCCAGAAAGGGATCAATGAGGGGGACTGGAAGGATCTAATTCTCCTTTCTAGGGACCTGCCGGTGGATGTGAGGTTCATTGAGCTCATGCCTATTGGCGAGGGAGATTGCTCAAAGGGAATTGACAATCGCCTGCTAAAAGAGGAAATCAGGCGTTTGTATCCCGATCTAGAGGAAGACAATTCTATTCATGGAAACGGGCCTGCTGTCTATGTCCACATCCCGGGATTTCAGGGCAGTATTGGATTTATAAGTGCAATGCACGGGAAGTTCTGCACTCATTGCAACAGACTTCGGCTGACCTCGGTGGGAGAGCTGAAGCCCTGCCTCTGCTATGAGGATTCCGTGGATTTAAAGGCTATATTAAGGAGTGAGGAAAAGGAGGGGCGGAGGACTTTATTAAAGGAGGCCATCATGAAGGCAATTTCCCAAAAGCCCGGTTCTCATTGCTTTGAGGAGCCCTGTTCCATATCGGAGCAGAAACGCATGGTGGATATAGGAGGATGACTATTGACAGGAATAAAGGAGTACTCATGGGAAAGCTGATTGCTATCTGCAGAAGTGAAAGGAAGGGAACACAGAAGACGGAGATAGAGGAGGCCGTCTTGAGGGTGGATCATGGCATGGAAGGGGACGCCCATGCGGGGAACTGGCATAGGCAGATAAGTCTTCTTGCCCTTGAAAAGATTGAGGAATTCCGGCAGAAGGGCGTGAATGTGGAATATGGGGCCTTTGGTGAAAATTTGGTGACGGAGGGCTTTGATCTCAGGAATATTCCGGTGGGAACAAGGATTCAGCTGGGGGAGACCCTCCTGGAGCTAACCCAGATCGGAAAGGAGTGCCACGATCATTGCGCCATCTACGAGAAAACAGGGGACTGCATCATGCCCAGGGAAGGGGTTTTTGCCAGGGTATTGAAAGGAGGCCCCATTCATAAAGGAGATGAGATGGAGCTTTTGCCCCTGGATCCCAATCGTCCTTTCACCGCCGCTATTATTACTCTCAGTGACAGGGCCTACCGAAAGGAAAGGGAGGATAAGAGCGGGCCTCTCATTAAGGAGATTCTGCAGGATAAGGGTTATGAGGTCTTGGAGTCACTGCTGCTGCCGGATGGAAAGCCGGCCTTAAAGCAGGCCTTGATTCGTCTTGCGGATCAGAGGCAGATAAACTTAATCCTGACTACAGGAGGTACGGGTTTCTCGGAACGGGATGTGACTCCGGAGGCGACGGCTGAGGTTTGCGATAGGATGGCGCCCGGAATTGCTGAGGCCATGAGGGCGGAGTCCATGAAGATTACATGCCATGCCATGCTGAGCCGGCAGACTGCAGGAATCCGAAAGAAAAGCCTCATTGTGAATCTGCCGGGAAGCCCCAAGGCCTGTAGAGAGGATCTGGATATTATCCTGCCTGCCCTTTCACATGGTCTGGGTGTTTTAAGAGGGAGTGAAGACAGCTGAAAAACCGGGGAGACCGGGTTCTTTTTCAGGGAGTGAAGAAGTCTGAGACAAGAATTGGGGAGACTGGGTACTTTTTCAGGGAATGAAGAAGTCTGAGACAAGAATTGGGGAGACCGGCTACTTTTTCAGGGAGTGAAGACAGCTGAAAAACCGGGTAGACCGGGTCCTGTTTCAGGAAGTGAGGACGATTGGAAAATTGGGGAGTCTGGCTCCCCTTTTTCAGACGGCTCGAATTGTTTTTGAAAATGATACGGTAAGTAGGACTGATATGTGGGTGAAACCAAATCGAGTAAGGCTTAACATCCTCTGCTCGATTGCCGGAATTGAGGCCGGCGGAAAGGGGTATTATGAGAAAGATTTGGAAATCGTGGATGGCAATAGTATTTACTGTGGTAATGGTTTTGACAGCCTGTGGGACTGCCTCCCAGACAGGAGGGGCCGGGCAGGGCTCCGGGAGTGAAAAGGCGGATGGGGCTAATCAGGAGGTTTCGGAGTCCGTTGAAGGGAAAGAGGGAGATCAGAAGGCAAAGGCAGGGGGAAGTGCGGACACGGCCGGTTCCGAGCAGGCCTTAGCCCAAACTGAAAGCAGCGGCAATAAGGGATCTGAAGCCGGGGCAGGCGATAAGGAGACTGGTTCCGAGCAAACTCTAGCCCAAACTGAAAGCAGCGGTAATAAAGGATCTGAGGTAGAGACAAGTGATGAGGAGACGGAAATTCAGGTCTTTATCGCGGCCAGTCTCAATAGGGTCATGCAGGAAGTGGCCAAGGCCTATGGGGAAAAGCATCCCAATGTAAATATCGTTTTCAATGCCGACAGCTCCGGAACCCTCCTAACCCAGATAGAAGAGGGCTATGAGTGCGACGTATTCTTCTCTGCGGCTCAAAAGCAGATGAATACTCTGGAAGAGAAGGATAAGCTTTTGGTGGAAGGTACCCGTCATAATGTGGTGAATAACCAGGTGGTGGTTGTGACGCAAAAGGATAGCTATACTGCCGTAACAGGTCTAAAGGATATAGGGAAAGCTGAGAGCATTGCCCTGGCGGACGGTTCCGTGCCGGTTGGCAGATATACTAGGGTAGCCATGGTGGCCTTGGGCCTTCTGCCTGAAACAGAGGATGCTTCTTCCTATACTACAGAACAGGTTTCTGAGGCCCTGGGGGGAGTGGAGATTTCAGAGCAGGCCAATGTTTCCAAAGTGCTTGCTGCCGTGGTTGAGCATTCCTGCCAGGTGGGGACCACCTATTACTCGGATACCTATGGATATGAGGATGAGCTTAATATTCTGGAGAGAGTGTCCTATGATTTGACGGGAAATGTCATTTATCCCATAGCCCAGGTGGTGAATAAAGAGGCCTCGCCCGCTCAGGCAGCTGCAGCTAAGGACTTTGTGGACTTCGTCATTTCCGATGAAGCTAAGGAAATCTTCCGGTCCTACTACTTTGATACGGATGTGGACTAAAGGGGGCCTTCTGCTTCTATTACTTTGACATGAATGTGGAATAAAGGAAATCAGTTGTCATCAATGAGAGCTTTGCTTCAGTTCCGGTCCGGTGTAAGAATGAAAGCATATAATTGTTTCTTTGGTGAAAAGGGGGATAGCACATGCAGGAATTTATTGAGATTCTAAAAGAATTGGACTGGAGTCCGCTTTGGATATCCCTGAAAACCGGTGTGGTTGCAACCGTCCTTTCTTTCTTCCTGGGTCTATGGGCGGCTAGGAAGGTCATGTATAGCTCCCCGGGCAAAAAGTCCTTTCTGGACGGGCTTTTGACCCTGCCCATGGTGCTTCCCCCCACCGTGGCCGGTTTCTTTCTCCTGCTGCTTTTCAGCAGACGGCGTCCCCTGGGCAGTTTCCTTTTTGAAGAAATGGGGATTAAGGTGGTGCAGTCCTGGCTGGGCTGTATTATAGCCGCAACTGTCATTGCCTTTCCTCTAATGTACCGGAATGCCAGGTCGGCCTTTGAGCAGGTGGATATTAATCTCATTCACGCAGGCAGAACTTTGGGCATGTCTGAGGGGGAAATCTTTCGAAGGGTTATTATACCCAATGCACTTCCGGGAATTGCAGGGGGAACCATACTGACCTTTGCCCGGGCCCTTGGTGAATATGGGGCCACCTCCATGCTGGCGGGAAATATTCCCGGCAAAACTGCCACAATTTCTCAGAGAATTGCCATGGTTATTCAGGATCAGGACTATCTAAGGGCAGGGATTTGGGTTACAATTGTACTCATTATTGCCTTTGCGGCCATATTCCTCATGAATCTCATTTCCGGCAGGGCCATGAAGAATGTCCACCGCTGGTGAAAAGACAGACAGAAGAGAAGCGACAAAAAGGAAGGCGGAGAGAGGAAGGCCGCGAGGGTTTCCGCCAACCAAAGGAGAGGCAGAGGGGACGAGATAGAAGGGACGGATTGATAGGAAAGCACGGAAAGGAAATATTTGAAGAATCATTGCCGGCCAAAGGGCGGGCTGAAGAGAAGCGGCAAAAAGGAAGGCGGAGAGAGGAAGGCCGCGAGGGTTTTTCAGCCAGCGGGGAATTGAGAGAATAAATAGTAGAGGTTTTATGGAGCTTATCGTTGATGTGGAGAAGAAATTGAATGCCTTTTCTTTAAAGGCTAATTTCACTGCCGGAGGAGGGAGAACTGGGATTCTGGGGGCCTCCGGCTGTGGAAAGTCCATGACTCTCAAAATGATTGCAGGCATTGTGACACCGGATAGGGGCAGAATCTGTCTGAATGGAAGAGTGCTGTTTGACTCTGAAAAGAAAATCAATATTCCGCCCCAGCAGAGAAATGTGGGTTACCTTTTCCAGAATTATGCCCTTTTTCCCAATATGACGGTGGAGCAGAATATTGCCGCAGGGTTAAGACAAGACACCTCCGGGAAGAAGGGCGGTTTATTTGTGAAGGCCTTGAAGGAACAATTCTCCAAAAAGTTTGCAGGGAGGGCGGAGAAAGGCGGTATCCAATCTTTGAGGGATCCTGAGAACGGGCATGAAGGAAAAACGGAAATGGATCCAGAGGGGGAAGATCGGGAGAAGGTGAGGACCGGTCCAGAAGGTGAAGACCGGGAGAAGGAGAAGACCGGCCCAGAAGGTGAAGACCGGGAGAAGGAGAAGACCGGCCCTGAAGGTGAAGGCCGGGAAAAGGTGAAGGCCGCTCCTGAAGGGGAAGATCGGGAGAAGGTGAAGGCCGGTTCAGAAGGGGAAGTTCGGGAGAAGGCGAAGGCCGGTCCAGAAGGAGAAGGATGGGGGAAGGTGAAGACCGGTCCAGAGGGGGAAGATCGGGAGAAGGTGAAGACCGGCCCAAAAGGGGAAGACCGGGAGAAAGAGAATTTCGGCCTTCAAAAGGAGAAAAGGGTGAGGGAGATGATTGACCTTTTCGACCTGAATGGCCTGGAGAAACGCCTGCCCCATGAGCTTTCCGGAGGTCAGCAGCAGAGGGTGGCCCTGGCCCGGATCCTGGCCTATCATCCGGAGGTCATCCTATTAGATGAGCCTTTTTCGGCTCTGGACGAGTATCTAAAGGATCGCCTGCAGGAGGAATTATTCGACAAGCTAAAGGATTATCCCGGCATGATTCTCATGGTATCCCATAATAGGGATGAAATCTACCGCTTTGCGGATGACCTGATTATTATGGGAAAGGGCAGAACAGAAATAGGGGGAAAGGTTAAGGATATTTTTGAGAATCCCCGGACCAAGAATGCCGCAGTGCTCACCGGCTGCAAGAATTTCTCTAAGGGGGAACGGCTGGACAGCCATCATATCAGGGCTTTGGATTGGGATCTGATTCTCTCTACCAAAAGGGAAATACCTGAGGGCACAGACTGTATTGGCTATAGGGCCCATTATCTGGAGCCGGTTTATGGGGAAAAAAGGGACAATTGCGTGCCTTTCCGCCTCCTGTCTGAGTCCAGGCTTCCCTTTGAGCACAATTACTATATCCGCCCTAATGAAAAGAGGGAGGACAGGGATTCTGTTATTAGCTGGTTTGTTCAAAGGGACTATTGGGAGGTATTAGAACGCCGTGGTCTCCCGGACTACTTGAAATTTAAGGAAGAAGGGATTATATTCTTAAAAGACAATCTAGAATAGGATGGACTATAATATATGGAATTCACGCATTTCGATGAGGCGGGGAATGCCCGTATGGTGGATGTTTCCGGGAAAGACTCTACGGAGAGGGAGGCTGTGGCCAGTGGTACAATCCGCATGTCACAGGAGGCCTTCGATGCGGTTATGGGCCGCAGGGTGAAGAAGGGAGATGTTTTGACGGTATCCCAGGTGGCAGGTATTATGGCGGCCAAGAGGACATCGGATCTCATTCCTATGTGTCATAGCCTGAATCTGACCCATACTTCTCTCATATTTGAGACGAATGAGGAGAATTGCAGTATTACAGCCTTTTGCAGGGTGAAGACAGGAGGCAGGACCGGGGTGGAGATGGAGGCCCTGACCGGGGTTTCCGTAGCCCTTCTAACAATTTATGATATGTGCAAGGCCATAGATCGGGCCATGGTCATGGGAGAAATCCGACTCATTGAGAAGTCCGGGGGAAAAAGCGGACATTACCGGGCAGAGGCTTAGAAAGCGGATACTGCCTGGAAGTGGGCTGAAGTAAACGCTCCGCGAGACTGCAGAAGATTCGGTGGATGTGAGTATTACGCCGCCCATAAGGCGGTGATGAAATCAGAATATCCGGTGTATGCGGTTATTGGGCTGACCATAAGGCAGTGATGAAATCAGAAGATCCGGTGGATGCGGTTATTACGCCGCCCATAAGGCAGTGATGAAATCAGAAGATCCGGTGGATGTGGGCGTTACGCTGACCATAAGGCGGTGATGAAATCAGAAGATCCGGTGGATGTGGGCGTTACGCCGCCCATAAGGCGGTGATGATCTCAGAAGATCCGGTGGATGTGAGTATTACGCCGCCCATAAGGCAGTGATGAAGTCAGAAGAACCGGGTGGACGTTGGTATTTCGCCGGCTGAAGCGGAGCAAGGATCTGTGGGGATTCGCTTTGGAAGATGATAGCTGACTCTGATCCGAATACGATGTCAGGTCTCACAAGCGTAACTCGAAATAATATGGTGCTAACTTATATTGACATTACAGGAGGAGAACATGAAGAGAAAGATGAAACAGATTATGGCTCTTGCCCTATCGGCGGTGCTGCTTACGTCCTGTGCCCAGGGGGGACAGACGGGAAGCGGGGCTAGTGCCGGTTCCGGAGAAACAAATGAGACTGCGGCCTCTACGGAAACGGCTGCAACAGAGACGGCTTCTACGGAAATGGCATCCGCAGATGGGACGGAAAGCCAAGAGACTACAGAGGAAACGTCCTATGCTTTTCGCGGAGATACTTCCTCCTGGAAAAAAGGCGATGAGATCCATGGCTTCACCCTGGAGGATATTCAGGATCTGGCCCTTCTGGACGCGAAACAGTTTACATTCACCCATGAGTACAGCGGAGCCAAGCTAATCTATGTTCAGAATGAGGACAAGGAGCTGGCATTCAATATTACTTTCAGAACGCCTATGGCCAATGAAGCAGACGCTAACCATGTCTTTGAGCATTCCATTATAGCCGGGTCCGGAAAGTATCCGGCAAAGAATCTTTTCTTTGATTTGAGTAATAAGGCCTATATGACCCTTGCTAATGCCTATACCTTCCCCATCATGACCACCTATCCTTTGTGCAGTATGAGTGAGGAGCAGCTTCTAAAGGGTATGGATTGCTATATGAGCTGTATGGTGGATCCCCTGGTTATGAAGGACGAGAATATTTTTAAGCGGGAGGCAGTGCGGTATGAACTGGATTCACCCGAGGATGATATTCAAATGTTGGGAACCGTCTATTCCGAGGACTATGGTTCTCTCACCGATGAGACCAATGTTGGGATTAAATTACTATTAAAGACCCTCTATCCGGGAGAATTTGCTTCCAACTTTATTGGTCAGGCCCATCATCATTACAAGGAGCTGACATGGGATCTCTTGAAGGAAACCTATGAGAACTATTATCACTTTGACAATAGTCTCATTGGTCTTTACGGAGACATGGATGTCGATCGTTTCCTGTCCTTCCTAGATGAGGAATATCTGTCCAAGCAGAAGGCCTATGGGACGGATTTGAGTCCTTTCATGGATCCGGAAACAGATCCGGGCTATGTGGAGGCCGAAGGAGTCCTTCCTGTCTATAAAGGAGATGCTACGGAGAATATGAGCCGAATCAGCTATGCCTTTAGCACGGTGGATTTTACGGCGGAGGAGACTGTAGTATTAAACCTTGTTTCAAGCATTTTGAATTCAGACTCTTCCTATATGAATCAATTATTAAGGGAAAAGGGAATTGAGAATCCCGTCAGGGCTGACTTAGGTATGGGTTTCGCCAAGAATTTCTGGCTCTTTACCCTCTCTTATGCCGATCCTTCCCAGAAGGAAGAGCTGAAAGAGGTTGCATTAGAGACCTTAAAGGAGGTTTCTGAGAATGGTGTTGACCAGGAGCTTTTGGAGTCCTTTATCCGGTCTTTCAGAAGAGATGTAAAGCTTTTGCGGGATTCCTCCAATGCAGGAGAGGAGGTGCTTAAGAATAACGCCCTCTTCTGGGCTACCGATTCCACCATGGATTATTATTACCGTGCCAATGAGGTCTATAATCAGTTGGAGAAGGATACGGATCAGAAGCTTGTGAAGGAGGTCATGGGCAAGGTTTTGAATTCAAACCGTTCTGCCCTAACGGTTCTTACTCCTGTAGAGGGAAAGGCAGAAGAGCATGACAAAGAGGTGGAGAACTATCTCAAGGATATGAAGGAAGGCATGACGGAGGAGGAGATTCAGGATCTGATAAAGGATACACAGGCATTTAGGGAATGGAATGCTGAGGAGAAGCCCAATAATGACTTTATCATTGATCCCGCGGATGTACCGAAGGTGGAACTCACGGACAATATTGAGGTTTCCGAGGAGAAGGGCACCACTATCTACCAGGGCTAT
>JAILCB010000016.1 GCA_024680595.1 Lachnospiraceae bacterium
AATGAAGATTAATAACAACATCACCGCTTATATAACCAATAATTCCCTGTTGAAGAGCGAGAAAATGTTTGCTAATTCAACAGCGAAGCTGTCATCTGGATTCAAAATCAATAAAGCGGGTGATGATCCTACGGGTTATGCCATTTCCAACAGAATGAGGGCCCAGCTGGAGGCTTTGGACAGAAGTGACGTGAACTCTACTACGGGCCGCTCCGTGCTGGAAACCGCAGATGCTTCCCTATCTGAGGTGACGGATATGGTGCAGCGCTTAAACGAGCTGTCCATTAAGGCCGCAAACGGCAGCCTGTCTTCTAATGACAGGCAGACTATCCAGGATGAGGTAGACAGCCTGAGAGATGAAATCGTTCGTATCTCCAAGGAGACCCAGCTCAATGACCAGAATCTCTTCGACGGAACCCTGGAAAACACAGGTTATTGTGAAACCAACAAGGAAATTCGTGTAGATGGTTATAATGAAAAGACCAAGGCTGGAACCTATGAGAATGTTTCCATCGATGAGCAGACCTCAGGAGATAAGCTGACAGTCACAGTTTCAGGTTTTCCTGAGGGCGAAACCACGACCATGGAATTTGACTATCCCCAATATTATGATGAGGATAAGATTGACACCGACGGCAAGAGCCTGGCCGTTACCACAGGTCTCTATGTAGACGGCTCCAATAAGGGCAGCGTAAAGATTTGCGCCGATGGCTCCCAGCTCATTACTATCAATGGTAATGAGGGTCAGTCCCTGACTCTCAATATTTCCGCAAAGCTTGGAAAGAAGGATTCCACTGAGGTCACAAAGGACGGCGTAACCTATGTCATGGATCAGTATCAAATCAGCACGTCCTCAGAAACCCTGACCCTAACCGGTAAAGGTACCCTGTCCATTCAGTCCGGTGCCAATGAGGAGGAGAAAATCGAGTGTTCCCTTCCCAAAATATCGCTGGAGCGGCTGAATTTGGATGATATGGATGTCACCACAGAGAAAGGTGCAACTAAGGCCATTTCAAAGGTCAAGGACGCTTTGACCTACCTTAATGCCGCCCATTCCAAGATCGGGGCCTATCAGAATCGGGTGGAGCACAACATCGCTTATTTGGAGGCCTCCAATGAGAACCTGACTGCCGCCATGAGCCGTATCAAGGACACGGATATGGCTTCGGAGATGACCAACTATGCCAGCCAGCAGGTCCTGACCCAGGCCGCCACCTCCATGCTGGCCCAGGCCAACCAGGCACCCCAGCAAGTCCTACAGCTGCTGCAGTAAAGGATGGGAGAGGTGTGAGACCTGTCTTCAGGGCAGAAAGAACTGCTGCGGCAGGATGAGGCTGCGGAAGAGAATTAAAAGAACTTTTGAGACGCATGAGAGCGGCAGGTTCCGCTAGGGCAAGGAAGAAAAGACTCTTGACAAAGACATAAAAGCGTTTCCATGCTTGGAAAGGAAGGCAAGATCAAATGACACAGGAAATGAAGCAGTATTATACGAGGAGAATCGCCAATGCGAATCGCACGGGAATGGTGGTCCTGACTTACGAAATAGCGCTCCAGTACCTGAGTGATGCCAGAGACGCGAAGACCCATGAGGAGTTCGAGGAAGCTGTGCGTATGGCGCGGCGCTGTGTAGAGCAGCTGAGGGAAGCACTGGATTATAAATATGGTCTGTCATTCACCCTAGTTCGGCTCTATGATTTTATAACAATTGAGATGGATAAGGCTATTTATCGCCGCGATGCATCCTGTTTTGAGGAAAGCGGGAAAATCCTGGAAACCATGCATGATTCCTTTGAGAAAATTCAGGATCAGGACCAGTCCGCCCCCCTCATGCAGAATGCGGAGGCCGTCTATTCCGGAATGACCTATGGCAGAAACGGCGCCAACGAAAGCACCGATGGCGTAAACCGGGGATTCACCGTGTAAGAACCAGATATGTCATAATGACATTTGTAAAAACCATAATAATCATTGAAAAAGGCAAGGGAACCCTGGGACATCTCGGGGTTCCCTTGCTATTTCTCATCCAATCAAAAAAGCTAAGCCCGGAAATCACAATCTGGGGTTCGAGTTCCAGTTTATAAGATTTCCCATCGAATCAAAAAGGCTGAGCCTTGAAATAGAAACAGAAAAGTGCTTTCATCCGCTATCCTCCCGGCTTCAAGTCATTTCGTACATATCAGCTATTTCTCATCCAATTTGGACCATTTCCAGACAAGCTTTGAGAGGACATATAAAACCACAATAATTAGAATTGAAAGGGCGATATAAAGAGGATCATCAAAGATCTTGGTCACACTTTTCCCGAAAATCGACAGGCTTCCAATTGTGATAGTTTTTGCCACGTAGAGTGTAATCAAATATTTTTTTGCGCTATAGTTAGATATGCCGAAAGCGGCATTGAAGAGTGATGTGGGTGTAAAAGGAAACATGAGAATAAGGCCCAGCATAAAGGGACTCATGTTGGAAATCTTATCACGTAAATTCCGGATACGGGGATGCTTTTCTGAGAATCTCTCCGTGAATTTCTTGAGAAATAGTCGGAATGCACCAAAGACAATGGTGCTGCCAAGACAGGTGCCGATCCAGCTATATAGGAAGCCATAGAAGATGCCAAAGGCCGCCACATTCCAAAGGACGAAGACTACCAGCGGAAGGGGTGGGAACAAGGACTCCATGGCCACGATACCTATGGGTACCAGCGGGCTCATAGTGCCAAAATTCTCTAGCAGGCTCTGCCAGAATTCTACAGAAAAAAGTTCATTAAGGCTTGGAATGGCTGCCCCCTCCTTTCAGGGAAAAGTCTGTAATCATAGTCTGAATAGTATAAAACATTTTTCCCTTATTGTACAAGGACAAACCTGCAGGAAGATACATGATCTTGCGAAGATCCATGGCTTTTCCTAAAGTGAAAAGAAACACATTCAGAAATTACACGATTACATGCGGAACAGGTTCCCGCATAGCAGGAAGCTGGTTGAACACGGATAGGGCATTTCTGATGAAATTTGCAATCCTACGACTATTCGAATGCGATGAGGAGACGCATTCTGAAATCTAACACTTTGAATGGAGCATACTCCCTGCTTCACAGAGGCCTGGTCAAGTATGTATTCTGAATTTCTGATGAAATACGGAATGTTAAGATATTGAAGAGATCGATAATTTTTTTCAGAGGAGTAGTACCTTCATCATGGAGCGTATGCCTTTAATATCTAATGGGGTGGTTTCTGTTTCGTAGGTAATTAGCAAAGTATCGCCTAGGAAAATAGAGTGTGTGAAAGTTTTTCTGTAAATGAGATATCCTAAGATAATTATGAGCTGAATGGTGGTTAAATATCCATTGTTCAGCTCGTTTTGACTATATATAATTCCGTGAATTTCGTCAAGCGTTATGTTAGAATGAATGCA
>JAILCB010000026.1 GCA_024680595.1 Lachnospiraceae bacterium
CTTGGGGGTGGGTGCCTCATCTGTGTCATCCGGCTCCTGCTCCAGAATATATGGCGTAATCTGATAGACGTAGTAATTCAACCAATTGGTATAGAGAATATTGCAATGGCTTCTCCACTGCAAAAGGGGCCTCTTCTGGGGGTCGTTATCGGGATAATAATTCTTGGGAATTGTGATTTCCAGGCCCTTTACCAGGTCCCGGTGGTATTCCCCGTCCAGGGTGACCCGGTCGTATTCGGGATGACCCATAATGAAAATCTGCTTTCCGTCCTCCGCCATGCAGAGAAATACTCCGGCTTCATCAGAATCCGCCAATACCGTGAGTTCCTGGCAGGCCTCGATGTCCCCTGTGGCAACGGCAGTATGGCGGCTGTGGGGAATATAGAAAATATCATCAAAACCCCGGACCAGAGGTATTCTCCGGTTATGGACCCTATGGGGAAAAACGCCGAACAGCTTCTTTTCAAGGGGTCTCTTTTCAATGCCGAAATGATAGTAGAGGGCGGCCTGGGCTCCCCAGCAGATATGAAGGGTACTGGTCACATGGGTCTTGGTCCACTCAAAGATGGAGCAGAGTTCATCCCAATAATCCACCTCATTAAAGTCCATCTTTTCAACGGGAGCCCCGGTAATTATCATACCGTCGTAGCGGTTTTTGCGGATTTCCTTCCAGGTGGTATAGAACTGGTTCAAATGGTTGGCGGAAACATTCTGGGAAACATGACTGTCCACCATGAGAAAGGTTATATTAATCTGCAAAGGGGTGTTGGAAAGGGAGCGCAGGAGCTGGAGCTCAGTATCTTCCTTTAAGGGCATGAGGTTTAGAATCACGATTTCCAAAGGCCGGATATCCTGGTGCATGGAGCGGAATTCATCCATGACGAAAATATTTTCGTTTTCTAAAAGCTCTTTTGCGGGGAGATTACTCTGTACTTTAATAGGCATGGGCGCCTTCCTTTCACCTGTATTCAGGACGATTGTAAGTCCGTACTAAATTCATATTAATCAATTCTGTTTTTGGGGATAATATTCGCCTATTATACTCTTTCCACCCGGAAAAGTCACGTTAATAAAAGGGAAATCTCTGCCTGGGATCTCTGCCTGGGAGGAAATTGCTTTGCGATGGCTAATTCCATCATTAGGCGGAAGGGAAAATCTCTGCCCGTGAGAAAAATACATTCGGACCTCTAATTGCATAGGGATTATCAGGACAATATCGGCCCGCCAGGTTCTAACCCGCATCATGCATCGGGAATTTCACTATAAAGGTATAGTCTCGACCGGAGGGGCAGAATTGCGCTCCGGCATGTAGCCCGATTTCCTTCATAAAGGTTAAATTTCAAGGGGACGGGGGGCAGCTTTTCTGCATGCATCGGGAATTTCACCATAAAGGTGTAATCTCAACCGGAACGGAGACCATTTTTCTGCTTATTTCGGGGCTCTCACCATAAAGGTGTAATCCCGACCGGAACGGGAAACCGCATGGTCATAGTCTTTCTTTAAGCAATGCTTAAGAAATAATGAAGGCGGTTTGTTTTCTCTGCCTTCTTATGGTAGAATTGCCTAATTGTTTTGATAAAAATAATGCTTATATTAAGGATATGAATGGACGGATATTATTTTAACTTTACAGGTATTTACAAAGAAATGATTTTTCCCGGAAAGTATGGCCTTTCCTTCGTAGAACTATCGGATATTTCCGGAACAGCTATGTATGTGGATGCGGAGGCGGAGGCAGTCATTCGGGACCGGCTTCTACATGTGCCTATGAGGGCGGTCCACTTTCTGGATAATGGAAATTATCATTATGTGACCCGCTTACTGCTGGAAAAGGCGGAGGAGCCTTTGGACCTTTTGATTTTTGATCATCATAGGGATAATCAGCCGTCTGCCTTTTTGGGCATGCGGTCCTGCGGGTCCTGGATTCTGGATGCGGAAGAGAATCTATCCCCTCGCCTAGCCTCCTGGAAGCTGGTTCTGTCGGATGAAGAGCGGGATGGGAGGGGGAGCTTTGATAAGGAAAGACCCCTCTATATTTCCATAGATAAGGATGTCCTGTCCCCGGAAATTGCGCCGACTAACTGGGATCAGGGTAATATGACCTTGTCTGGCCTTATTTCCTGCTTAAGGGAGGAAATGGCGGGAAGGCGGATTGCCGGAGTGGATATTTGTGGAGAATGGGCCCCGGAGGGCAGTCTGCTTTTTGACAGGGAAAAGATGGCCAGGAATGATGTGGTGAATGCGGAGCTCTGGAAGTTTTTCGCGGAAGTAAGAGACCCTTGTATTGGGACAGATTAGAGAGTATGCCTGAATCCGGCAAAAGAGTCCGTCATAGGCGGAGATTCCGATTTCCGGTGCCACTGAGCCGTGGCTGACCAGGCCCGGGAAGGCAGGGAATTTCCTGAATCCGGCAAAAGATTTAGAATTGTATTTCTCATTCTTCCGCAAACGGTAGGAAGGGTTAGGCTATGTTTAATAAGCAGAAGAAAAAGAAGAAGAAAACATATTTTGGGATTTTTCTCAGCGTCTTTCTCAAGCTGGCATTGATTATTTTTGTCGTCTGTCTGGTCGGCGGAATTATATTTGCTGTATATTTCTATAATAAATATATGAAAGCCTATGACGCTGAAGCTTATGAGATGGTTGAGAGCGGGAGCCGGGAGGACTTCAAGCTGAATTCCCCCACCTACGTCTATGATGAGGATGGGAATCTGCTGATACGCATGCGGTCCGGCGGCGAATCCTCTTATCTCAAGTATGCAGACATACCCCAATATGCCATCGATGCCTTTGTGGCAGTAGAGGACCGCACCTTCTGGTCCAATTCCGGCTATGATCTATGGGGAATGCTGCGGGTCATATATTATTATATAAAGACCCGGGGGGCGGAGCGAACGGGAGCGTCCACCATTACCCAGCAGCTGGCCCGAAACTCCTATCTGACAAAAGAGGTTACCTTTGAGCGGAAGATTAAGGAAATATATGTGGCCAAATATCTGACGAAGAAGTATTCTAAAGAAGATATCATGGAGTTCTATGTTAATGATATCTACTTCGCCAATCAATATTATGGCCTGGAGGCCGCGGCCCAGGGCTATTTCGGAAAGAAGGCCAAGGCCCTTTCCCTGTCCCAGGTGGCCTACCTCTGTGCTATCCCCAACAGGCCTGCCTATTACGATCCGGTCAAATATCCGGACCATGCCATCAAGCGGCGGGACAAGATTCTGTCGGATATGCTGGAACTCAAGATGATTAGCGAGAAAGAGTACGAGCAGGCAACGACAGAGAAGATTCAGATAATAGACCGGTCCGGTTCGACTATAAAGGATTATCAGTCCACCTATGCCATAGACTGTGCGGTCCGGTATTTCATGGAGCTGCAGGAATTCCCTTTTCAATACGCCTTTGATACGGTGGCGGAATATCAGAATTATGAGCAGCTCTATGAAGAGGTCTACGAGGAAACCAAGAGTGATCTTTATAATGGCGGCTATCGCATCTATACTACCCTGGACAGTGATGCCCAGGATGAGCTGCAGAAGTCCCTGGATGAGGTGCTGTCCTTTGATACGGAGGTCTCTTCCACAGGGGCCTATGCCCTGCAGGGCGCCGTAACTGCCGTGGATAACGATACCGGCAAAGTGGTGGCCATTGTGGGAGGGAGGTCGGACCCTTCAGGCACTAAGCAGAGCTATACCCTGAACCGGGCTTTTCAGAGCTTCCGGCAGCCGGGCAGCAGTATTAAGCCCCTCATTGTCTATGCGCCGGCCCTGGAGTCCGGTTATTATCCCGGGTCGGAGGTTCAGGACATTAGTGTGACGGAGGGGAAAAAGAAGGGGGTGGACTCCACTAAGCTTACCGGAGAACCTATGTCTCTGAGAACGGCTGTGGAAAAGTCCAAGAATGGCTGTGCCTGGCAGGTTATGGCTAATATCAAGCCTTTCACGGGTCTTGCCCATATTATCCTCATGGAATACCGGAATATTGTGCCCACGGATTATAATTTGGCCGCCGCTTTAGGCGGTCTTACCTATGGGGTGACTACGGCTGAGCAGGCCGCGGGCTATGCGGCCCTAGTGAATCACGGCCTCTATCGGGGCCAGACCTGCATTGCCTCCATCAAGGATTCGGAGGGTAAGGAGATTTATGAGAATAAGACCGCGGTCCAGGCCTATACGGGGGCGGCTGCGGATACTATGGTTGACATAATGAAGGGGGTAGTAATTCGGGGAACGGCTTCTAAGATGAATTGGTATGCGGAGGAGGAGACGGAGGCCGCAGGAAAGACCGGCACCACTAATAAGAGTAAGGACGGCTGGTTTTGCGGTGTAACTCCTTATTATAGTGTAGCGGTATGGGTAGGCTATGACACGCCTCGGGAATTAAAGGATCTCTACGGCTCTTCCTATCCCGCCTCTATCTGGAAGGCCTGTATGAAGGCCCTGATTGATGGAAAACCCGCCAAGAAATTTGTTTTGCCTAATGTGATGCCGGAGAATCCTGTGACTGAGCCGGCGACGGAGTCTCCTACAGAGACGCCGACAGAAGCGGTGCCGACAGAGGAGCTTACGCCCGAGAATCCGGAACAGCCGGTACCTGAAAACCCGGAACAGCCGGCTCCCGAGAATCCGGCCCAGCCCAGTCCCGAGAATCCGGTCCAGCCCAGTCCGGAAAATCCGGAACAGCCGGCTCCGGAAACCCCGGTGCAGCCGGCTCCGGAGAATCCGCCATCCCAGCCCACACCGGAGAATCCCCAGGAGCAGTCCCTACCGGAAAGCTTCAGTGTGACTCCCGGGGTCTGAGAATCCGGAGGAGCATGAGAATACGGAGGAGCAAGCTATCAAGCTATGCTAGGTGGTTTTAGCGTGATTTCCGGGGATTTAGGTATCTGGAAAAGCGCGGAAATCCGATCCAGCCTAGTCTGGAACAGCCGGCTCCGGAAACCCCGGTGCAGCCGGCTCCGGAGAATCCGCCATCTCAGCCCACACCTGAGAATCCCCAGGAGCAGTCCTTACCGGAAAGCTTCAGTGTGACCCCCGGGGTCTGAGAAAGGGATTGGATATAGGGAGAGTATCTTTTTTATAGAATGCCTCCTTTTCATTTGTTCTGGAAAATTATAGAATAGTAATGTTGAGGGTTGTGTAAGCAATTCCCCACTTCAAATGCCTTAGTATTAACCGGGGGTGCAGCTCACTTATTTCAGGAGGGGTTAAAGTCCTTTCTGAAACGGGATACGAAGTGTCCTGCGATCATGAGTAAAGAGTGGAGCGGATTGCGAATGACCGCTTTACATAGACATACCGGCAGGATGATAATTGTGGGTAGGAAGAACCGTTTCCTACCGTATCCGGCCAGCTTGCCGGTGTTCTCGTCGATGGGAGGATAATTATGGGTAGGAAGAACCGTTTCCTACAGCGGTTTATGGCAGATAGATACGGAGCAGATCAGTTATCCGGCTTTTTGGCGGTTACGGCTGTCATATTTATGCTCCTAGCTTTTCTGTCCAGAAACTTTCATGCGGCCATTGTATTTGAAATCATCATGGGTCTGCTCCTTCTATTTAATACTTTCCGTATGCTTTCAAAAAACAAAATAAAGCGGATTCGGGAAAATGCTGTATTTCTAAGGATGCGGGACCGATTCCTCTTTCATTGGAAGGCCTATTGGAGAAAGATGGGGGCCTGGTTTCGGGGGTTGAAACCCAAGAAAAAGAGGAAAAAGAAGAGTCCGGATCCGGGAAATATTTCAGGTGGAGGCGGGACTGCAGGAGATAGCGCCGATTTCTCTGATTATAAGGCAAATGACTTTTCCAATCGAAAGGCAAAGCATGTGGGCGGAACGGATTATGATGAAGACGCGTCCCAGGAGGGCAGCATTAAGTATTGTCTCTTTCCCTGTCCCGGCTGCAATGCTGAGGTCCGGGTCCCCGGCAATAAAGGGAGAATCCTAATCCGCTGCCCCAGATGTGGTACGGAGTTTGAGCGGGTTAGTTGAGGACAAGAGACAGAGCGTGAGAAATGCGGAAGAAGTTTTGCGGAATTGGAACTGAGTGGGTCAGCTGAAGACAAGAGACAGAGCACAGATAAGGCGGGAAGAATTCCGTAGAATAGAGTTTGAGCGGTCAGCTGAAGGCTCGGACAAAATGTAGGCATATTGATAAGACTATGACTTTCCGAATACGGCATGGAACCGAATTCGGAAATCCCGCGCTTCGCACGGGACGCACTTCACGATATCGCCGCTGTCCGTTCCGTTGGCAGGAAATCCCGCGCTCCGCGCGGGACGCACCCTTCGTTTCATGAGGGCTGGTCACGTACGGATTTCGGATTTTTAATGAGATTCGGAATTCTATGGCAGAATTGAATTTGGGGTAATTATGGGAAAACGAGGTTTTATCAGGACTATTGCTATATTGGTGGCACTGGGCAGCTTTGGATATTTCGGATATTATGTCTACCAAATGAACCGGACGGAGGAGCAGACGGACGCTCTTTCCAATAAGAGGCAGACCTATGGCTATTCCACCGTGAAATCAGAACCCATCACGGCTGTAACGGTGGACAAAAGCAGTGGAAAAAAGGAGCAGAAGCAGCTTTTTGTCCTAAAACAGTTCGAGTCCTTGTATCAAAAGAACAAGAACCTCATAGGCTGGATAAAAATCGACGGGACCCAGATTGATTATCCTGTCATGAAGTCCATTAATGGCAACGGGGAATATTATTTGGACCACAATTTTGACCAGGAGGAGGACAGGAATGGCACTCTTTTCATGGACGATGCCTGCGATGTTATCCGGCCCTCTGAGAACTGGATTATCTATGGTCATAATATGAAGTCCGGCGCTATGTTTGGAGGACTGAATAAATACAAGTCGGAGTCTTATTATAAGGAGCATCCCGTGGTGCAGTTTGATACCATATATGAAACCGGAATATATGATGTCATGTTTGCTTTCAATAGCCATGTATATACGGATGCGGAGATTGCCTTTAAGTATTATCAGTTCATTGATCCGGCCTCTAAGCAGGAATTTGATTCCGGTATGGCCGCTATGAAGGAGATGTCCCTCTATGACACTGGCAGGACGGCAGAATTCGGCGCCCGGCTCCTCATTCTCTCGACCTGTGATTATGACGAAGAAAACGGCCGCTTTGTGCTGGTATGTGTGAGGCGGGCCTAATGATTTTGGGAAGTTGGCCTGTATTGTATATAGAATGGATAGGGCCTGAAGGCGGCAGATGTCCTGAAATGAACCGAGAGAATGGTATAGAGCAGTGTGCGAGCCTGAAGGCGGCGGAAGTTCTGAAATGAACCGAGAGAATGGGATAGAGCAGGTGTGCGAGCCTGAAGGCGGCGGAAGTTCTGAAATGACCCGAGAGAATGGGATAGAGCAGGTGTGCGAGCCTGAAGGCGGCGGATGTTCAGGAATTTAGGATGGATGCGTTAATATACGGATATTTGACTTGAAGAGTTTTTATAGAGCAGACAGGAAATAGGAATATGACGAGAGAAGATTTTTTTAGACTTTGCGATGAAGACATTATTTATCTGGACGGGGCGACCGGCACGAATTTGCAGAAGGCCGGGATGCCCGCAGGGGTCTGTCCCGACCTGTGGATTTCGGAAAACCCCGAAATCCTAATATCCCTGCAGCTTAATTATCTCAGGGCAGGAAGCAGGATACTCTATGCCCCTACCTTTACCGCAAATCGGATAAAGCTGGGGGAATTCGGCCTGGAAGACAGGCTGGAGGAGCTAAACCGCACATTGGTAGGGCTTTCAAAGGAGGCTGTCCGCAGGTTTAAGGAGGAGAATCCTGACGCCCCTCAAATCTATGTGGCCGGGGATGTGACCATGACAGGGGTTCAGCTCTTTCCTGCGGGACCTATGGACTTTGAGGAGCTAATCGATATTTACAAGGAGCAAATATCCGCTCTACAGGCGGCCGGAGTGGATCTTATTACGGTGGAAACCATGATGAGCCTGCAGGAAATCCGGGCGGCACTCATTGCGGCTAAGGAAGTCTCTGATCTGGCTGTCATTTCCACGATGACTTTTGAGCCGGATGGCAGGAGCCTATACGGAAATGATCCCCTGTCTGCCCTAATTACCCTGCAGGCCCTGGGGGCTGCGGCTTTTGGGGCAAATTGCTCGACGGGTCCTGAGAAAATGCTTCCCCTCATGGAGAAACTGCTTAAGGCCGCAGAAATTCCTATTATCTGCAAGCCCAATGCCGGTATGCCGGAATTAAATGCGAAAGGGGAAACAGTCTACCGCCTTGAGCCGGAGGAATTTGCCCGGGAGATGGAGGACATCGTCAAATGCGGGGCCAGGATTATCGGGGGATGCTGCGGAACGACGCCGGACCACATCCGTGCCCTGAAGCTTCATACCGAGAAACTAATTAAGGATAATATAGTTACGAAGAGGAGCCCCAGAAAACCGGTGAATTCAGAGGATTCTGCCCTGGATGGGATTTCAGATAGGGAACAGGTCCCGGCAAACGAGAAGGCTCCCGAAGGGGATTGTCCGGAGATTCGCTATTATCTGTCCGGTGAGAGGAAGACCGTTTCCTTTACCCTAAAGGATCCCCTGCTCATTATAGGGGAGCGGATTAATCCGACAGGCAAAAAGAAGCTTCAGGCGGAGCTCAGAGAAGGCCAATTTGATATGGTCCGGGATTTAGCCGAGGACCAGGAAGAAAAGGGCGCAGATATTCTAGATGTTAATATGGGAATGAGCGGGGCAGACGAAATGGAGCTCATGAGGAGGGCCATTGAAGAGCTTTCTATCTCATCCAACCTGCCCTTATGTCTGGACACCAGTCACGTGGACATTATGGAAATGGCCCTGCGCCGATATCCGGGCCGGGCACTTATGAATTCCGTGTCACTGGAATCGGAGAAATGTCTGCCTTTATTAAACCTGGCAAAGAAATACGGGGCAATGTTCATTATACTGCCTGTTTCCGATAAGGGCATTCCGGAGACTCTTACAGAGAAAAAGCAGATTATCCGGCAGGTCATTGATAAGGCCCTGGCACTTGGGCTGAGAAAGACCGACATAGTGGTGGACGGCCTGGTGGGCACGGTGGGAGCCAATCCCAGAGCCGCCCTGGAAACTCTGGAAACCATACGTTTTTGCAAGGAAGAATTGGGGGTGGCAACGGTTTGCGGCCTATCCAATATTTCCTTCGGCATGCCGGAGCGGATTCATTTGAATTCCATTTTTCTGGCCATGGCCGTAGAGGCCGGGATTACTATGGCAATTGCCAATCCGGGCCAGGAGGAGCTGATTACGGCGGGGAAATCGGCAGATGTCCTTTCGGCTAAGGAAGGCGCCGATATCCGCTATATTGAATACATCGAGGAATTGAAGACTAGACATGAGGCGGCGGGGCCTGTCATTCAGACTTTCCCCGCAGCTGCTTCCGGTGCGGGGCAGGAAACCGCTAATATGGTTCCGTCAAAGTCCTCAATAGCCCCACAGGCTGCCGGGAACTCCAATAGCGCAGACGAGGACTCAGCCAGTTCCAATAGTTCCAATAAGGATTCTAATAGTTCCGGCATGGATATCGCCAGTT
>JAILCB010000040.1 GCA_024680595.1 Lachnospiraceae bacterium
ACAGAAAGATCCGCTAGAATCTTGTCCGCGCACTCCCGGGGGGAAAGAGTCGGAAGCCATGTCCACTCTTCCTCACCTCCGTCAGGGGTTCCAGAAAGGGCATCCTCGGCCTCGCATCCCTCAGCCTCGCATTCCTCAGCCTCGCATCCCTCAGCCCGGCATCCTTCAGCCTCGTATCCTTCGGCCCCGCATCCTTCAGCCTCGCATCCCTCAGCCCGACATCCCTCAGCCTCGTATCCCTCAGCCTCGCATCCCTCAGCCCGGCATTCCTCTGCCTCGCATCCTTCAGCCCCGCATTCCTCTGCCTCACATCCTTCAGCCTCATTTCTGATTACAGTCGGCCCTGAGTCCCGCATATCTCCATCCAAAACATCTGAACTCAGACTGCCTTCCGGCTCCCTGTCACCTGCATCAGAAATCTCCGGATTGCCATCCCCCTCCGATTCCCCGGCAGGCATTCGGAAAAACTCATTGGCGGCCAAATCCGACAGGGCCTCCAAAAGCAACGTACCGCCCTTCACTGTCTCAGCTAGTTCCCCCATATCCCAGGCCTGCTCCAGGGTCTGAAAGCCCTTGCCCTCTCTAAGGGCCCGGTGTCTCCGGATTCGCTTTTCCGCATCCCTTCCATCCCTCAGCATAGTAGCGATATAGAAAAGCTTTCCGTCCCTACAAAGGTCAACGGCAAGTCTCTCTGCATAGGCGGATTTCCCGCTGCCGCTGCCCCCCAGCACGAGATAATTCATGTGAGTGCCTCCCTAATCATCCTATTTGGCCTGCTGCTCCGACAGATCCTCCGGCGGACCCTCAGGCTCCTTCCCGGACTCTGCCGGAGCCTCCAGCTTCCTGCGTTCCATCAAATAATTCACCAAACGCTCAAAGTAAATCTTTGCAAGAGCCGCCAGAGGCACAGCCAGAAGCATACCCAGAAATCCGCCTGTAGAGCCGCCAATAATAACCGACAGAATAATAACCAGCGGATGCACATTCACCCCGGACCCCAAAAGCTTTGGCTGGGTCACATTCGCGTCCAGGGTCTGAAAAATAAAGAAAACAACAGCGCCTATTATGAGTCTCTGCAAATTGAAGTCCAACAAATTCACAAATATAATGGAAATGTATCCCACAATAGAGCCCACATAGGGAATAAGGGTACCCAGACAGACCAAAAGCCCAATTACAGTAGCATAGGGTGTCCCCACCAGGAATTGGGTGACCCCGGTTATCACACCTATCAGACAGGCATCCAAAAGCTGTCCCCTAATATAACCCGAGAAAACCCCGTCCGCATCCTTCACAAACTGCCGGAAATATCCGTGAACCCTATTCCCCATGAAGGCCTTCAAGGCCCTGTCCCAGTATTGGGCCAGTCTCCTTCCGTCCAAAAGGAAATAAATGGAGAAAATAATTCCAAACAGAAAACTAGTGAAAATAGAGCCGAAATCTCCCAGAAGAGAAGTGAAAAACTTCACCATACCCTGCAGAAATCCTGTCAGAAACTCTCCCGCACTGGCAATGTAATCATGAAAAACCGGAGATTTAATATTAATGGCCTCCAGCTGTTTTGTCAGCGAAACATAGGCCTCACTCAAACTATTAACGTACATTTGGAAAGTACTGACCAGAGACTCGAAGTCCAGAAAGCGGAACTCCTTGGTCACAGTTGAAATCAAGAGAGACATAACGGCAACAATGATGCCTATCACCAAGGTATAGGACAAAAGCACCGAAAGCCCCTTTACACTGCGTTTCTCATCCTTGAAAAAGGGAATATACCGGAGCTGTTTTCCCAGAAAACGCACTAAGGGAGTAAGCAGATAAGCAATGACAAAGCCCAGAATTGCCGGGCTCAATAGCCCTCCAATCCACCCCACAAAACGGCCTATCCTGTGGAGCACCATACCAATATTATCCCAGAAACGGATTAAAAGAAAAGCTATGACAAAGGTTCCGACTACATACAAAGCAATTTGAGTATATTTCCAGTTGAAATATTTCTTTATTTTCATCAAACCAGGCTCCTCAATTTAAATGTGAAGATATTTTAACTGATTTTATAAGTCATTACAAGAATTCTCTTACCGCAAATGACCTTAAATCCGGCAGGGGCAGTTCCCTCTCCTCCAAAATAATACAGACTGGAATAAGCAGAGATCTATACAGATACAGGAAAATATGTCATAATAACTTTTCTGTTTCATGGAATTGCGAATTTCATCAGAAACTCACAATCCCAAAATCATTAGATATATAGAAATACGATTTTCCCCTATCCAATAAAGGAAAACCGGCAGATGGGAATTACTATGGCCGAAATGAAAGAAACCACAAATATAAGGAAAGAAAACAAGATGGGAACCATGCCCATAAAGCGGCTCCTCATCAGCATGTCCCTGCCCATGATGATATCTATGATGGTCCAGGCCCTCTATAATGTAGTAGATAGTATTTATGTAGCCCAGCTGTCAGAAAATGCCCTGACAGGGGTAACCCTGGCTTTTCCCATGCAGAACCTGATGATAGCTGTGGGCAGCGGCACCGCTGTCGGTATCAATGCCATGCTGTCCCAGTCCCTGGGCGAAAAGCAATTTGAGCACGCGAATAAATCCGCCAACACCGGACTTCTTCTGGCTTTTTTCAACTTCATACTCTTTCTCCTAATCGGACTCTTTGGGGCCCACGCTTTCATCGCCACCCAAACCTCCGACCCGGAAATTCTCAGCTACGGAAGCACCTACCTCACCATCTGCTGCTGCCTGTCCTTCGGCGTATTCTGTCAGATTACGGGAGAAAGGCTGCTCCAGTCCACCGGGCGCACCATCTATTCCATGATCACCCAGCTAACCGGCGCCATCATTAATATTATCCTGGATCCCATTCTAATCTTCGGCCTCCTGGGCTTTCCCCGTATGGGCATAGCAGGGGCGGCGGCCGCCACTGTCATCGGCCAAATCGTGGCAGGCGCCATGAGCCTTGTCTTCAACATGAAGAGAAATCCCGACATCGTCCTATCCTTCCACTCCTTCCTCCACCCCAAAGCCTGGGTAGTGAAAAGGATTTATATGGTAGGCGTACCCTCCATACTCATGATAGCCATAGGCTCCGTCATGACCTTCCTCATGAACCTCATTCTATCCGTCTTTGAAACGACGGCAACTGCCGTATTCGGAGTCTATTTCAAGCTGCAGAGCTTCTTTTTCATGCCCATATTCGGACTCAATAATGGCCTGGTACCCATTCTCGCCTATAATTATGGTGCCAAGAGAAAGGACCGGATTGACGAGGCTCTGCGCACAGCCTTAATAGGGGCTGTCAGCTTTATGCTGATAGGCACCCTAATATTCTGGCTTCTGCCGGAGGCTCTCCTATTCCTATTCAATGCCTCGGACCGCATGCTATTCCTGGGAGTTCCCGCCCTCAGAATCATCTCTCTGGGCTTCCCTCTGGCCGGGGCCTGTATCATCATGAGTT
Source organism: Lachnospiraceae bacterium (assembly GCA_024680595.1). Taxonomy (GTDB): domain Bacteria; phylum Bacillota; class Clostridia; order Lachnospirales; family Lachnospiraceae; genus NK4A144. Next base: position 3,469 of record JAILCB010000040.1, read on the forward strand.
CCGTCTTCCAGGCCTTCTCAGAGAGCATTTACTCCCTCTTCGTCTCCGCCGGCCGCCAGATGCTGGTACTCATCCCGGTCGCCTGGCTATTGTCCCGAACGGGAAATGTAAATATGGTTTGGATTGCCTTTCCTGTGGCAGAGGGTATGTCCCTGCTGCTCTCCATCATCTTCTTCCGGAAGGTCTACAGGAAAAGGGTACTGGAGTGGTAAGCAAAGCGGATCTCATAAGCCTGAGATCCGCTTTTTCTAATTTCTCTATAATATAACTATTCGAATGCAGCCGGGTGGTGCCTTCAGGACATAATCCCCCTTTTGCGGGAGGGGATCCTCAAGTCCTCCGGCTTTTCATGGAATCCGGCCCTATACTGTGGTGAGAATAGCCTCCAGTGCGCCTTCCAGGACATAATCCCCCGCCCCGGCAGGCAGGAAAATACTATCCCCCTTTTTCACAGCCATCTCCTCCTGACCGCACTTCAGCACTCCTCTCCCATTCACACATAGGATACTCAGAAAGGACTTCTCATCCACCGTCCCTTTGAAAGGAGCCTCCTCCGTCACGGCCGCCCTATCCACAGTGAAATAAGGGCAATAGCCCAAATGGGGCGCAAAGTCATGATTTGTAGGAGCCGGGCCAAAATGAAGCACATCCTGGGCCCTATCAATATGAAGCTCCCTGGGTTTGCCATCCTTGCCCGGACGGCCAAAATCGTCAATCCGATAGGTCACATTGGAATTCTGTTGAATCTCCACCAGCAGAATCCCCTTCCCTATCCCATGAAGGGTGCCTGGCGGACAATAGAGCACATCCCCCTTCTTCACGGGAGCGGGATACAGAACCTCTGTCAGGGTCTGTGTCTCAACCCGGGACAGGAATTCCTCCCTGCTAATATCCCTAGAAAATCCATAATAAATAAAAGCCCCGGGCTCCGCATCGAGAATATACCACATCTCGGTCTTGCCGTTCTGCCCCTCATGAGTCCTGGCATAATCGTCATTAGGATGTACCTGCACGGAAAGCCTGTCCCCCGTATCCAGAAACTTAATCAGAATCGGGAACTCATCCATATTAGCACAGTTTTTCCCTAAAACCTCCCTGCCCTCCGCCTCAATATACTCCGACAGGGTGTGTCCGGCATAGTCTCCATTTATAATAGTAGAAGGACAGTCCGGATAGCAGGACAGCTCCCAGCTCTCCGCCAGCCTCTCCCCTTCAAAATCCTTTTGAAACTCAGTCATTAGGCGCCTGCCGCCCCAAATGTAGTCCTTAAACCCCGGCTTTAGCCGCAGCATCGTCATTATAATCCCTCGCTCCTTCATTCCATATAATTTCATTCAAAATGCCAGAACCCTGTTATTATCATCTTCCTCAACCTTCCGAAAGCGACAGGGCGCCGCATTCGGAAATCCCGCGCCACACGCCCTTCGCTTCGCGAGTCCCGGTCACGTACGCATTCCAAATCTTCGATGAAATTCAGAATACTATAACAGTTTTCAGAACCTTTTACTTTTCCAAATACTGACACTCAATTTGACCATTATAACACATAAGACGCATTTAGAGGGAGATTTATAGAGAGATTTCTTAATTCGGCCGTGAATTACTGTCAAAATCATGACATTCTCTGCTGCTCCGGCCGAAAAAGCAGGCCTCGCCTGTAATTCCTGCCTGAACCATATTATGATTTTTTGAAGCATTTACCCCAGAAACAAAGCCGAATTCCCATTCATGAAGAGCAGGTTCCCAGATAGTCCCTCGATGCCCTGCCCTGCTTCACGAATTCCCATTCATGAAGAGCAGGTTTAGGATCATACTTTACACAAAAATACCCGGAACATTCTCAAATTCTCTTCATATATAGATACTATTTGAATTTCGTCCATATTAAAATAATCTAGTAACATACAACAAAGCATTTACAAAGATTCAATATGTGCCTTGTAATAATTCATAATATTTTTATTTATTTTTTATAATTATATTGCAATTTGTATAAAGCTGTGTTAGACTAAGTTCAGTTTTACAGGAAGCCAATGAGACGGGAGAGGGTGGCTATGTAGCAGCAGGGGAGCTGCCTTCATAGTTTATGCTCTTTTTATTTTTATAAATAATAAAGGCATTCCTTTTTCTGGATAACTCGGAGGTACAGCGGACGTGAAAAACAGAGAGTTTGTCGAAAAGGTGGAGCAAAACCCCATCATAGCCGCTGTGAAAAACGACGAAGGGCTGGAGCTCAGTCTTACTTCTGATTTAGAGGTGATTTTCATCCTCTATGGCGATGTGTGTACGATTCCGGAAATCGTCCGGCGGATAAAGGCGGCAGGGAAAACCGCCATGGTGCATGTGGACCTTATTAATGGTCTCTCATCCCGGGATATTGCACTGGATTATATCCGCAGCTTTACAGAAGCAGACGGCATCATTACCACAAAGAATGCCCTTATCCCCCATGCCAAGGAGCTGAAGCTGAATACCGTACTTCGCTACTTCGTATTGGATAGCATGGCACTGGTCAATATCGAAAAGGGTGCCAGGGCAGGGGTTGCCCAGCCGGACTTTATCGAATTTCTGCCGGGAATTATTTTGCCAAGTATGATTCGGAAAATCAATGAGATTAGCCGGGTTCCCGTACTGGCAGGCGGTCTTATCCAGGACAAGGAGGATGTTATGAATGCCCTATCAAACGGGGTTACGGCAATCTCCTCTACAAACCAAAATGTCTGGTTCCTGTAATTATCTTATTCACATTGGTTAAAGAGCCCGGAGGCTTTTAACAAATTAACTTTTCATTATTAAAAAGGAGGCTACTTATGGCAAAGTATGTAATGGCACTGGATGCAGGTACTACTAGCAACAGATGTATTCTTTTCAATGAAAAGGGTGAGATGTGCTCAGTCGCACAGAAAGAGTTCACTCAGTATTATCCTCAGCCCGGCTGGGTAGAGCACGATGCCAATGAAATCTGGCAGACTCAGCTTTCTGTTGCTAGGGCAGCCATGCAGAAGATCGGCGCAAAGGCCGAGGACATCGCCGCCATCGGTATCACCAATCAGCGTGAGACCACCATCGTATGGGACAAGGCCACCGGCCAGCCTGTATATCACGCTATCGTTTGGCAGTGCCGTAGAACTGCTGATATGAAGCAGGAACTGATGGATAAGTATCCCGGAATCGACAATGCCGCTTACAATAAGACTGGTCTCGTATTTGACCCCTACTTCTCAGGCACAAAGCTTCGCTGGATCCTGAACAATGTAGAGGGTGTCCGTGAAAGAGCCGAGAAGGGCGAGCTGGCATTCGGTACTGTTGACACATGGCTTATCTACAAGCTGACCAAGGGCAAGGTACATGCAACGGATTATTCCAACGCTTCCAGAACCCTTATGTTCAACATCAACACCTGTGAGTGGGATACAGAGCTCTGCAAGCAGCTCGAGGTTCCTATGAGCATGCTTCCTGAGGCAAAGCCCTCCAGCTATGTATATGGCGAGTCCGATCCCGAGTTCTTCGGCGGCCCCATCAAGATTGCCGGTGTTGCCGGTGACCAGCAGGCAGCTCTGTTTGGACAGACCTGCTTCGAGAAGGGCATGGCAAAGAACACCTATGGAACCGGCTGCTTCATGCTGATGAACATCGGTGACAAGCCTCTCTTCCCCAACAACGGACTTCTGACCACCATCGCCTGGGGTCTTGACGGCAAGGTTGAGTACGCTCTTGAGGGTTCCGTATTCGTAGCCGGCGCTGCTATTCAGTGGCTGCGTGACGAGGTTAAGCTGGTTGACCAGTCTCCTGATTCCGAGTATTTCGCAACCAGAGTTGACGACACCAACGGCTGCTATGTTGTTCCCGCCTTCACCGGCCTTGGCGCTCCTTATTGGGATCCTTACGCACGTGGAGCCATCACCGGCCTTACCCGTGGTGTTAATAAGTATCACATCATCCGTGCTACTCTGGAGTCTCTGGCATTCCAGACCAATGATGTTCTGGCAGCTATGGAAGACGGTTCCGGTGTCAAGCTGAACGCTCTGAAGGTTGACGGCGGCGCCTGCAAGAACAACTTCCTCATGCAGTTCCAGTCCGACATCATCAACGCTCCTGTACATCGTCCTGTATGTGTTGAGACCACCGCTATGGGTGCCAGCTATCTGGCAGGTCTTGCTGTAGGATTCTGGGAGAGCAAGCAGGATGTTATCAAGAACTGGGCTATCGACAAGGAGTTCGAGCCCGCTATGGATGCTGAGAAGAGAGAGGCTGAGGTCAAGGGCTGGAAGCAGGCTGTTAAGGCTACTCTCGGCTGGGCAAAATAATTAAAAAAGAGTAAACATAATATTTCCAAATTATAAAATCTGTGTTATAATATGTTCTGATTTGCATCCCCAATGCAGATTAAGGAAACCATATTTGGTTCTGGAGGGTAAGATTTAATAAAAGCGGCGGCCGCAGTTCCTATGGAGAAGGCCAATTAGCGGCCGTCGCACCAATGAGTAAAGGAGGATATTTCATGGATGCTCTTTCATTGATTACTGCCTTCGGTGGCGGCGCATTTGGTGCAGCTATTGGTGGTACTAACGCATTTATCTTTACTGGTATTTTCGCAATTTGCGGTTCTGTAGCAGGAATGTGCGGTTATGGTGATGTAGCCGGTTTCGTAATGGGCAACATCGCTTTCGGTTCTTTCTTCGGACCCCACATCGGTTTCACCGGTGGTGTTGGAGCTGCTGCTTATGCAAAGAAGCGCGGCTACATGGAGAATGGTGCTGACACCGTCACTCCCTTAGTTAAGTTCAACAAGCCCGACATCCTTATCGTCGGCGGTGTCGTTGGTGTGATCGGTTATCTGCTGAAGGTTCTCATTGTTGACAATGTCTTCGCAGGAACTGTTTCCAAGCAGCTCATCACTGACGGACCTGGAATCATCGTTTTCTGCTTTGCTGTTGTTATTCGTCTGGTATTCGGCGGCAAGTTCCGTACCGGCACCGGCGTTCTCAGCAAGGGAAGCGCTTTTGGTAATGTTATCGTTATCGGTCTTACCTATGGTATCGTTACTGCTGGTATCTTCGCCAGCTGTGCAAACGCTTCTGGCGATGTTGCAGGATTCTGCGCTACCTATGGCGGATATTTCCACACTCTGATGTTTGGTCTTGCAGCTGTTGGTCTGTTGATTGCTGTAGCAGGACATCCTTACTATGCTCACCACCACATCATGATCATCACCGCTGAGGCAACTGTACAGTCCATGCCTCATGTGGGATACAATCCTATGACTGCTTTTGCAATCGGTGTTGTATTTGGTATTATTACTGCTATCCTGTTTGATCTGGGTGCAAACGTATTCAACAGCGGGACGGATTCTCATATTGACCCTCCTGCATTTTCAATCTTCATCATGACCTTCGTGGTCAATGCTGTATTCCCTGCCATGTAATTTTGACATGAGTCAAAAATACGGGCTGAGAGATGATTCCATAAAATCAGTTTTTGATTCAATGGATAAGAATTGGGGATTGCAGTCAGTAGTATCAATCTTTTTATAACGTGATGCGGAGACGGAGTCATCGAC